>NZ_JBSFTC010000401.1:0-8328 GCF_053590415.1 Nonomuraea sp. NPDC003201 | reverse complement strand
AGTTGCGGCGCGGTGTCGATGAGCCGCCGGCGGGCGGCCGGGTCGAGCAGCTGCCACCAGGCGCTACCAACGGCCCGCGGCGGCGGCGCGGAGCAGGAGGCCGGACGCGGCCACCAGCGCCAGCGCGATCGCTCCGCCCAGCAGGACGGGCGAGGGGACCGCCGGATCCGGCGAGCCGATCACCGTGACGTCCCACCCGGATCCGGCCACCGCCGCGCGGGCCGCGTTCCCGTCGCCGTCCACGGCGAGCCACCAGTCGGTGGCGGGCAACGGCGGCCGTGCCGCGGCCAGGTTCCAGGCCTGCAAGGTCTGCCAGTCCATGAGGACGGCGGCGGAGCCGGGAGCGACGCCGGGCATGCGCTCGACGACACCGGCGAGCTCGACCTGGAGCGGTCGCCGTCCGAGCGAGATGGAGCCGGTCCGGCCCGTGGCGAGCTTCGCCGAGGCGGCCAGCTCGGGGGTGAGCACGATCGGCACCGGCCGGTCAGGGGCGGCGTTCAGCGGTACGGGCCGCACGACGGAGGCACCGTCCTTCACCTTCAGCGAGAAGCCGCCGTCTCCCGTCCCTTCCGACCATCGCTGATCCGCGGGAAGGGCCAGTTCCCCGCCGTCGGCGCGCAGCGCGGTCACGGTGATCACGTGCGCGGAGTCGTCGGTGGCGTCGCCCAGGAAACCGCGGACGGCAAGCGGGTAGGCGATCTTCCCGTCCCGGCCGGCCAGGCCGGCGAGGTCCACGTCCACCTTCCCGGAGCCTTCGCGCGGCGGTGCGACCGGCAGGTCGTGCCAGACGCCGAGGGCGTCGGAGACCACCACGCGCAGCCGCACGGAGCCGTCGGACCGCTCGGCCTCGACGGTCAGCGTGCGCGGCCGACCGGGCAGCGGCAGGGCGCCGAGCTGGGGACGGCCGGCGACCATCGCGGCCGCCAGCTGCGCCACCGTCCGGTCCGACAGATCGGGCCGCAGCCGGAAGACCTCGCCGAGGCGGTTCGCGTCGACGCCCAGGAGGGTGCTGTAGCGGAGGTCGACGTCGACGCGATCGCGGTGCCCGGGCACCGCGGCGGTGACACCGGGCAGCGCGGTGAAGGCGGTGCCACGGCCGAGGACGCCCGGCTCGCCTCCCGCCGGCGGGCCGGTCAGCCGCACGTCGGCACCGGCCTGGTGACGGGCCTGGTCCGCCTGCGAGGAGCGCCAGGTCGTGGCGCCGCCGATCGCGAGAACGGCGACCGCGGCGGCGATCCCCGCGGAGAGCGCCCGCATCCCCGGCCTCGGTGCCTCGGCGACCAGGCACACGACCGCGACCAGCGCCATCGAGATCGCCACCAGGAGTGTTCCCGACAGGTCCGGCAGCCGTAATCCCGCGGCCCGCCACCACGGCGTGGCCTCAGCCAGGGACAGCAGCAGGCGGACCACGAAGGGGGCCAGGAACGCGCAGCCCATGACCACCGCCGCCATGCCCAGGGGCCGGCCGGTCCGCCTGGGCCCGGGCGTGAGGAGCAGCGCCAGGGCCAGGAGCGCCGCCAGACCCAGGACTGTCCAGCGGGCCGCCTGCGCGGCGGCGTCGATCCGGGCCAGTGTGCCGGGGAGAGCGCCGGCGGGCGTGCAGTCGGGGCAGCCGTTCGCCTTGAGTCGTTCCCGCAGGTCCGGCAGCCGGGCGGCGGCCGTACGCAGCCGCTCGACCGGCAGGCCGCGCAGGTCGGGCACGACGGTCCAGGTGGCGTCGACCGTTTCGGCGAAGCGGTCGAGGAAGGTGGCCTGATCCACCATGAGCGGGCCGTAGGTGGTGTATCCCTCCCTCTCGACGCCACGGCCGAGCATCGGGTCGCCGGCCCAGCGCGGCCCGAAGGGGTCGTCGGGCACGAACACCCCGGTGATCTTGACCTTTACCGGCTCGGCGTCGATACGGCCGATCGTGGTGAACACCTGTCCGGCCGTGAAGCCGGTGAACGAGGCGGCGGCCAGGGAGATCGCCGCCTCGACCGGCTCGGTGCGCGACCGGGGCCAGGAGCCGCTGACCAGTCTCGCGTGCTGCTGGAATCCGTCGAGACTGCCGAACCTGAGCCGCTCCGGCCGCCGGTACCTCAGCTTCTCCTGGCCCGGCATCGTGTAGCCGTCCGAGCGGAGCAAGGTGGTCACCTCGGTGGGCGCGCCACCGAACGCCAGAGCCGTCTGTGTCCGCACGACCTGGTTGAACGTGCCGAAGTTCCCGGCGTCGACCACCCCGGCGACCGTGACGCCGACCTCCTGAGGGGAAGCCCGCTCCACGGCATGGCGCACCGCCACGTCACCGAGACCCGCGGCACAGATGCCGAGCCCGGCGAACACGATGGCGACCAGCAGGCTCACCACGCCCAGTCTCAGCGCCGACGGCGTGCCTCCGCCGCCTTCCGCCACTCTCATGATCAGCCCTTCGGTCGCCGGATTTCCCGGTGATCACCTTGGCAGCTGATCGGCGGCGGTGGCCACTCCTCAGGCGGTGAATTCCCGTTCGACCTCGGCGATCACCGGGCGGCTGTTCCACAGCAGCGCCGCGGCGAACGCCGAGGCCAGCAGGGCGGGCGCCAGCTCGGTGGCGACCATCGTGATGCCGCCCGCCACGATCAGCAGCGACGCGTTGCCGAGGGCGGCCTTCGGGTGGCGCATGAGGAAGTACGACGCCAGCCGCGCCACGTCCACCGCCCGGAACGCGAACAGCGACGTGATCACCAGCGCGTTGGCGGCCCACAGCAGCGCCGCCAGCGCGACGAGCACGAGCAGCACCGCCCACCACCCCGGGACGCCGGCGACGGCGAAGTTCGCCAGGTTCGTCCCGACGACGGCCAGCGCGACGAGCCACGGCACCCAGACCTTCAGCACGCCGCGCACGTTGGCCCTGTAACCGCGCCAGAACGCCGCCGCCGGACGCAGGTCCGTCAGGTCCCGGCTGCGGTGGCGCAGCGCGTAGAGGGCGGCCGACAGCGCGGGGCCGAGCGGCAGCGCGCAGGCCGCCACCAGCGGCACGTTGGCGGCGTCGCCGCCGAGCAGGGTCAGCGCGATCAGGCCGGGCGCGGTCGCGACGAGGAACAGGCCCTCGACCACCAGCAGGCTGTAGATCAGCGTGGCGGCGCGCGAGAGCGGGCCCTCGCCGAACCTCCGGCCCGCCGACACCTCGCTCATCGGCTCTCCTCTCCCAGGCCGAGCAGCCGCCTGTCGTCCCACCACGGCGGCGTCCGGTCCACCACCGGTGTGAGCTCGACCAGCGTAACCTCGTGGCGGTCGAGCCGGAGATCCAGGTCCACGCGACCGTCCGCGACGGGCAGGCTCCGGTGGGAGCGCACGGGCTCGGCCGCCTCCCGCAGCACGTCGAGCTCCCTGGGCCGCGGCGAGCGCGGGCGGCCCAGCTCGCGCCACGCCGCCCACGCGTTGCCCTTCTCCTCGCTCACCGACGAGCGCAGCTCGAACGCCGAGGCGGCGTCCCCGATGGGGATCGACAGCCGTACGGTGTGCCCGTCCACTGGGCTCGCGCCGGTCACGTCCGCCGGGGCCCAGGCCAGCACGGTGACCCGGCCGTCGCCGTCCCGGGTGACCAGGTGGTCCTGCCCGCGCGCCAGGACCTGGTCACCCATCCGGGCCATGAACGCGTACAGGTGGTAGGTGGGCTTCTTGATCTGCCGGTGGGTCAGCAGGCCGAAGCCGCCGTGGAAGAGCGAGGTCGGGATCCCCTGCTCCTCGAACATGTCGCTGAAGGTCCAGTAGGAGAAGGAGTCGACCAGGTCTCCCCCGGCCGCCAGCACCGGGGCGAGGTAGGCGGCGTGGAAGGCCGTGTCGTGGACGGGGTTGTCGGGCCGGTAGGAGGAGTTGAACTCCGTGATGTGCACGGGCAGCCCCTCCAGCGGGCCGCCCGCGAGTTGCCGCCGCGGCGTGGCGAACTGCTCCAGCAGCTTCGACGCGGGCGCGAGCGTCTGGTGCACGCCGAACGGCACGTGCTGGGCCGGGCCGGAGGTGTACGCGTGCCGGCTGACGAAGTCGATGGGCAGCGAGCGCTCGGTCACGAAGTCGGCGAAGCGCACGAGGAACTCGTCGGAGCCGGGCGAGATGGCCGGGCCGCCGACCTGGAGCGAGGCGTCCACCTCCTTGACCGCGTGCGCGCTCACCTCATAGAGGCGGTGGTAGGCGTCCTGGTCGGCGTCCTGCCAGAAGTCCTTGAGGTTGGGCTCGTTCCACACCTCGATGGGCCAGGTGCGCACCTCGTCGAGCCCGTACCGGTCGACGAGGTGCGCCAGCGTGGCCCGCACCAGCTCCGCCCACTCCCGCCAGGAGCGGGGCGGCGTGACGTTGCCCTGCCACCAGAACACGGTCTGGTCGCCGGAGGCCAGCCAGGAGGGCATGAACCCCAGCTCCACGAAAGGGCGGATGCCGAGTTCGAGGTAGGCGTCGATCACCTGGTCCACGTACGTGAACGAGTGGCGCACGTGCCGCGCGCCCGCGTACTCGTACGGCTGGTGGACGCCCACGCCGTCGCCCAGCAGCCCGTGCCCCCGGATGTGCCGGAAGCCGATCTCCCGCTGGATCAGCGCCAGCGAGTCCTGGTAGTCGCGGCGCAGCGCCAGCTCGAAGCGGCCGGTGCCGACACAGAACCGCCAGGCGTCGGACAGCCGCCCCGAGACCTCCGAGGGCACCCGCATCAGCCGTGGTCCTTCTTGAAGCGCTCGTAGGCGGAGTTGACGAGGTTCATGTAGGAGGTCATGTTCTTGGCCTCCAGCTCCTTGACGTAGGCGTCCCACTCGCTCAGGTCACGCTCGCCGAGGACGAACTTGAGCGTCTGCTGGGTGACGTAGTCCTTCAGCGGCGTCTCCCACAGCGTGGCCTGCTCGCGCTCCTCGTCGTTGAACGGGTGCGGCGGCTCGACCGGCCAGCCCTTCCTGGCGTTCATCACGTCCTGGAAGGCCACCTCCTCCTCGGAGAAGGTGGAGTTCAGCAGCTTGGTGGTGCCGCCGTAGGCGAACACGCCGTTGGAGAAGCCGAAGTCCTTCTGCAGGTGCTTGGGCGCGCCGGGGTTGAGGCCGACGAAGTCGATGTCCTTGGCGAGCTTGAAGGCGCCCGAGGCGTCCTTGGTGTACGTCGTGCCCTCGACGCCCCACTTGGCGAACTCCTCGCCCTGGTCGGAGTACCAGAGCCAGTCGATGAACTGCATCATGGCGACGAAGTTCTTGTTCTCCAGCGCCTTCTTGGAGATCATGACACCGTTCTCGAGCCGGGTGTCGATCTTGTACTCGCCGACCGGGCCCAGGGGCACCGGGATCTTGGCGACCTTCGCGCCGGGGACGAGCTTGCTCAGCGTCGGGCGGTAGTCGTTGACGATCGACTGCGCGTTCGCGCTGATCACGAACGACTTGCCGGAGTTGAACTTCTGCTTGGCCTGCTCGTCCTGCTGGGTGAAGCTCTCCGGGTCGAGCAGCTTCTCCTTCACCAGCTTGTTCAGGTACTCCAGCATCTGCTTGTACTGCGGCATCGCGCCGGTGTAGACGAACTTGCCGGCCGTGGCGTCGAAGGTCGCGTGCTGGTACTGCCAGCCGCCCTTGGAGCCGTAGGCCTGGGCGACGAGCTTGAAGATGTTGCCGCCGGGCGTGGGGACACCGAACCGGTCGGTCATCGGGTAGAGGTCCGGGTACTCCTTCTTCAGCGCCTTGAGCACCTCGTACAGCTCGTCCCAGGTCTTCGGGACCTCCAGCTTGTGCTTCTCCAGGATGTCGGTCCGCACGGCCAGGGAGTAGTCGGCCCAGATCTCCTCGTGGAGCCCCGGCAGCAGGTAGATGCGGCCGTCGGCCTGGCGCAGGGTGTCCAGCTCCGGCTCCATCTTCCACTTGGCGACCTTGTCCTTGAAGTTGGGCATCAGGTCGAAGTAGTCGCTGACCGGCAGGATGGCGCCGGAGGAGACGAACGCCTCCTCTGCCGGGTGGTAGGTCTTCGGGATGATGAGCGGGGCCTGCCCGGAGCCCACCAGCAGGCCGCGCTTCTTCTCGTAGTCGCTGAGCGGCACCTCCACCGGCTTGAGCGTCACGTTGGTCCGCTTGGTCAGCTCCTGCCAGAACAGCCAGTCGCTCTTGTCCGGGTAGAACGGGTGGTTGTTGTAGAGCACGTCGAACGAGATCGGCTCGGTGGCCTTGAACTGCTGGTTGACGCCGTAGTTGGCCATCGCGCCCGCCTTGTTCGCGGACACGTCGGCGGCCTTCTTCGGAGCCGCGTCCTCGCCGCAGCCGGCGACGGCAAGAGTGAGCGCACCCAGCCCGAGGAGTGCCTGACGGCGGGAGATGTGCTGCATGGGGGGATCCTTTCGGGAGGACAGTGGTTAACCCTTGACCGCGCCGAGCATGACGCCCGAGACGAAGTACCTCTGCACGAAGGGGTAGACCGCCAGGATGGGGAGGACGGTGAGCATGATCGTCACCGACTGGATGTTGGCCGCCGCCGCCGACGCCTCGCTGAGCGACGCGCCCGCGGACTCGGCGCCGGTGGCGCCCGCGATGAGGTTGCGCAGGTAGATGGTCACGGGGAACAACTCGGTCTTGTTCAGATAGAGGAACGCCGTGAACCACGAGTTCCAGAACGAGACCGCGTAGAACAGCACCATCGTGGCGATGACCGCCTTCGACAGCGGCAGCACCACTCGCCAGAGGACGCCGTAGGTGTTCAGGCCGTCGATGGCGGCGGCCTCCTCCAGCTCCTGCGGCAGTCCCTCGAAGAACGCCTTCATGACCAGGAGGTTGAAGACGCTGATGGCGTTGGGCAGGACGATGGCCCAGATGGAGTTGGTCAGCCCGAGGCCGTTGACCAGCACGTAGTTGGGGATCAGGCCGCCGGAGAAGATCATGGTGAAGACGGCGACCCAGATCAGGAACGTGCGGCCCCTGAGGTGCTTCTTGGACAGCACGTACGCGTAGCACGTCGTCAGCAGCATGGCGATCGCCGTGGCCACGACGGTGTAGACAATCGTGTTGCCGTAGTTCGTCCAGAATGTCGGGTCCGACACCACGAGCTTGTAGGTCGTGATGTTGAACCCGCGCGGGATGAGGTTGACCTGCCCGCCGACGATGTAGCGCTCCTCGCTGAACGAGCGGGCGAGGATGTTGAGGAAGGGGTAGAGCGTCACGATCACGACGCCGCTCAGGATGACGGCGTTGACCACCTGGAAGGCGCGGTAGCCACGGGTCTTCTCGAGGGTCACCACAGGCTCGTCCCTACTGTGCGGCGGGAGATCAGGTTCGCCGAGAGGATCAGCACCACGCCGACCAGGGCCTCGAACAGGCCGATCGCGGCGGCGTAGCTGAGGTTGCTGGACTCCACGCCCATGCGGTACAGGTACGTGGAGATCACGTCCGCGGTCGGATAGGTCAGCGGGTTGTACAGCAGCAGGACCTTCTCGAAGCCCACGGCCATGAACGTGCCGATGTTGAGGATCAGCAGTGTGATAGCCGTCGGCCGGATGCCCGGCAGGGTGACGTGCCAGATCTGCCGCCACCGGCCGGCGCCGTCCATCCGGGCCGCCTCGTAGAGCTGCTCGTCGATGGTGGTCAGCGCGGCGAGGTAGAGGATGGTGCCCCAGCCGACGGTCTGCCAGACCTCCGACGAGACGAAGATCGTGCGGAACCAGTCCGGTTTCTGCAGGAACGCGGTGGGCTCCCCGCCGAAGACCTTGACGATCTGGTTCACCGGCCCGTCGATGGCCAGCATCTGCATGACGATGCCGGCCACGATGACCATCGACAGGAAGTGCGGCAGGTAGGACACCGACTGCAGGAACCGCTTCACGCGCCGGTTGCGCACCTCGTTGAGCAGCAGGGCCAGCACGATCGGCAGCGGGAAGCAGAACAGCAGGGTCAGCGCGCCGAGGATGAGCGTGTTGGCGAACACGGTCCAGAACGACGGGTCGTTCAGGAACATCTTCACGTACCGCAGGCCCACCCAGGTCTCGCCGAAGATGCTCCCGCCGGGCTCGAACTTGCGGAAGGCGATCACGTTGCCGAGCATCGGGAGGTACCGGAAGATCGCGAAGAACAGCAGCGGCAGGATCGCCAGCGAGTACAGCTGCCAGTCGCGGCGGATCGCGTGCCGCCAGGTGCCGGGTTTGGCCCGTCTGCGCCGGCCGGGCGCCGGCCCCGCCGCCCGCGCGTCTCGCGGCGGATTGTCCAACGACGTTGTGCTCATCCCGCTCCTTCCCGTGTGATACGAGCCGTGACCAGCAGGTTCCTGTCGTGCCCGAGCTCGCGCTCGGCGCCGGTCAGGCGCAGCGGCACGGCCGTCACCGTGCCCGCCACCGGGTCCGTCGCGGCGTCCCCGCTGGAGCCCGCGAAG
>NZ_JBSFTC010000400.1:4512-8388 GCF_053590415.1 Nonomuraea sp. NPDC003201 | reverse complement strand
CAGCGGCTCGCGTTCCGCGCGCGGCGCCGGGCCCGGCGCGGGTCAGGGGGTGGTGGGCATGCGCGAACGGGCGACGCTGCTCGGCGGCACGCTCGACGCCGGTCCGGTGGCGGGTGGAGGCTTCGAGGTACGCGCCACGCTGCCCGTCCCCGATGCCGACGAGGAGGCCCATGAGCACCTCATCGCAGGGGACGACGTCGGATGACCATGGAGAGGGAGAGGGCTTGATCCGGGTTCTGATCGCCGATGACCAGGGGATGGTGCGCACGGGGTTCACCGTGTTCCTGAGCGGGCAGCCGGACATCGAGGTGGTGGGCGAGGCGGCCAACGGGCGGGAGGCCGTGGAACGGGCCTCGGCGCTGCGCCCCGACGTGGTGCTCATGGACGTGCGCATGCCGGTCATGAACGGCCTGGAGGCGGCCAGGGAGCTCCTGTCGCGCGACAAGGCGCCGAAGGTGCTCATCCTGACCACGTTCGACCTCGACGACTACGTCTACGAGGCGTTGCGGGCCGGGGCCAGCGGGTTCCTGCTCAAGGACGCCTCCGCCGCCCAGCTCGTGGAGGCGGTGCGCGTGGTCGCGGCCGGGGAGGCGCTCATCGCCCCGGCGATCACCAAGCGGCTCATCCACGAGTTCGCCAAGCTGGGCGCGCCGCGACCGGTGACGGGCAAGCGGCCGGCCGAGCTGACCGAGCGGGAGACGGAGGTGCTGACGCTGGTGGCGCAGGCGCTGTCCAACCAGGAGATCGCGGAGAAGCTGTTCGTGGCGGAGCAGACGGTCAAGACGCACGTCGGGCGGGTGCTGATGAAGCTCGGCCTGCGCGACCGCGCCCAGGCGATCGTCTTCGCCTACGAGACCGGCCTGGTCCGCCCCGGCGAGTAACCCTGGGAGTGGTGCCCGCTCCCTTGCACGGCCCCAGTCCCCCTCTCCCGACCAGCGTCGGTGCCGGCCTTTCCGGTGGCGCCCCTCCCTTGCACGGCCCCGTTCCCCCTCACCCGACCCGCATCCGTGCCGGCCTTGCCGGTGGCGCCCTTCCCTTGCACGGCTCCATTCCCCCCTCACCCGACCCGCATCCGTGCCGGCCTTGCCAGTGGCGCCCCTCCCTTGCACGGCTCCATTCCCCCCTCACCCGACCCGCATCCGTGCCGGCCTTGCCAGTGCCGCCCCTCCCTTACACAACCCCCGTTCCCCTTCACGGGCCGCCGCCGTACAGTCGGCTGATGGACCCGGTTGAGCTCTTCCATCAGGTGGCGGCGACCGTTCCCGCCTACAGGGCCTTTCTGGCGGAGAACCACATCAACCCCGAGCAGATCTCGACATTTCAGGATTTCGTCGGGCTGCCGATGACGTCCAAGGAGAACTACACCCACCGCCACCCCCTCCCCGACCTGTGCAGGAACGGCACGATCGGGGACATCATCGCCGTGTCCTCCGGCTCGACCGGCGTCCCGTCCTTCTGGCCGCGCTCGGCGGCGGACGAGCGCGTGATCGCCGCCCGTTTCGAGGAGGTCTTCAGGGACTCCTTCGACGCCCGCGAGCGCCGTACCCTCGCCGTCGTCTGCTTCGCCCTGGGCACCTGGGTCGGCGGCCTGTTCACCGTCAACTGCTGCCGCCACCTGGCCGAACGCGGTTACCCGATCACCGTGGTCGCCCCCGGCACCGACCGGAGGGAGATCCTGCGGGTCATCCCCGAGCTGGCGCCCCACTTCGACCAGGTCGTGCTCCTGGGCTACCCGCCGTTCCTCAAGAACGTCATCGACACCGAGGACCTCCCCTGGGCCGACTGGAACATCAAGCTCGTCACGGCCGGCGAGGTGTTCAGCGAGGAGTGGCGCACGCTGGTCGCGCGGCGGGCGGGGATCGCGGACCCCGTCCGGGGCATCGCCTCCCTGTACGGGACCGCCGACGCGGGCGTTCTGGGCAACGAGACCCCGCTGTCCGTCGAGATCCGGCGCTTCCTGTCCACGCGCCCGGACACGGCCAGGGAGCTGTTCGGCGAGTCCAGGCTTCCGACGCTCATCCAGTACGACCCGCAGGTCCGCTTCTTCGAGGAGCACGAGGGCACCCTGCTCTTCTCCGGCGACAACGGCATCCCGCTCATCCGTTACCACATCGCCGACGAGGGCGGCGTGGTGCCGTACGAGGACATGCTGGGCTTCGTCCGGCGGCACGGCTTCGAGCCGGCGGCCGGAGGGCCGGAGCGGCCGTTCGTGTACGTCTTCGGCCGCAGCCACTTCACCGTGTCCTACTACGGCGCGAACGTCTACCCGGAGAACATCGCGGTCGGCCTGGAGCAGCCGGAGGTCAGCGGCTCGGTCACCGGGAAGTTCGTGGTGGAGGTGGTGGAGGACGCCGACCGGGACCGGCACCTGACGATCACGGTGGAGCTGATGCCCGGCGAGAAACCGACCGACGAGATCGCCCAGGCGGTGGGCGGGTCGGTCCTGGCCCAGCTGCGGCGGCTGAACAGCGAGTTCGCCAACTATGTGCCCGTCCCGCAGCAGGTGCCGTTCATCCGGCTACGGGAGTCCGGCGACCCCGAGTACTTCCCTCCAGGCGCCAAGCACCGTTACACCCGCTGACCCGGGCGGGCGATGCGGAACTCCACGACCCGCCGGTCGGCCCTGGCCAGGTCGTAGTCGTGGATGGACGGTCTCTCGCGAGTACGCACGCAGGCCGTCGCTGTACACAGTGCCCGGCACTACCGGTCGGATCGCGGCTGGGCGGGGTGATGGGGTACGGGCACCCGTTCCACACGGCGTTCTCCGACGACGCGAGGCGGCGCAGGAAGCGGCGATCTGCGGCCGGCTCGCTGAGCCGCCCTCAAAGCCTGATCCGAAGAACTGCCGGGATGCCGCGCGCTTCCACGCACCGTTGGAGGGCCTGACGGGCACGCCGAGGTGGGCCCTGTTCAAGGCGATCGCCGGGCATTAGGGCGGCCAGGCATTAGGGCGGCCGGGCATTAGGGCGGCCGGGCATTAGGGCGGCCGGGCATTAGGGCGGCCGGGCATTAGGGCGCCGGGCACGCACCGTAGTCCCGTATCCCCCTCCAGTACTACGGGAAAGGTCAAACCCTGCGGTGACGCGGACAACAGGCCACTCTCCGTAACGTTCCCAGCATGCTCAGAAACCTTCTTCTCGCAGGGCTCGTGACGGTGGGGGCGCTCGTGGTGTGGCCGGGGCAACCGGGCGGGCGACTGGTGCGGGTCTACGGCAACCTGGCCACGGCCGACCGGGTGGCGGTCATCGTGCCCGGCGCCGACACGACGGTCGCCACGTTCGACGACGGCACAAAGCGACCCGGAGGCGCGGCAAGGGCCCTGCTGGCGGAGGCCGCGCGGCTCGCCCCGCGCGAGCGACTGGCGGTGGTGGCCTGGCTGGGCTACGACTCCCCACCCACGCTGAGCCTGGGCGTGCTCACCAGCGACGCGGCGGCCAAAGGTGCCCGCGCGCTGCGCCGCACCATCACGGAGCTCCACGCGCACACCCCGGCTCCGATCGCACTGCTGTGCCACAGCTACGGCTCGGTCCTGTGCGCCAAAGCCGTCCCCGGCTTACCCGTGACCGACCTCGCGGTCTTCGGCAGCCCCGGCCTCGACACACCCTCCGCCGCCACCCTGACCCAACCAGCCCGCACCACGGAGACCACCGGAGCCGCCGCCCCGACCCAACCAGCCCACACCGCAGAGACCACCCGAGCCGCCCCGACCCAACCAGCCCACACCGCAGAGACCACCCGAGCCACCGCCCCGACCAACCCGGCCCACACCGCAGAGACCGCCCGAGCCGCCCCGACCCAACCAGCCCACACCGCAGAGACCACCCGAGCCACCGCCCCGACCAACCCGGCCCACACCGCAGAGACCGCCCGAGCCGC
>NZ_JBSFTC010000400.1:0-4415 GCF_053590415.1 Nonomuraea sp. NPDC003201 | reverse complement strand
CGCCGTCAGCGCGCCGACCGCAGACACCACTCGCGGCATGACAGGCGGGCACGACGCTCAGGGTGCAACAGGCCCGCAGGACACCCGCGGCGCGATCGGCGCACAGGACGATCAGGACACGGCAGACTCATACAACGCCCAAAAGGCGACAGGCTCGGTCGGCGCACCGGATCCCACAGGCGCGCACGAGGCGGACTCGCCGGACACCGCAGGCACGCCAAGCCCGCCGAATACCGGGGACACGGCAGACTTGCCGGACACCTGGAGCACGGCAGGCGTACAGGGTGCTCAGGGCGGCGCGACAGGTGCGGCGGTGGCGCCGCTGCGGGTGTGGGCGGGGCTGGGAGAGAACGACTGGGTCAGGTTCGTGCCGAAGGTCAAGCTCGGGCCCGTGGGCTTCGGCGCCGACCCCATGAGCCCTTCGTTCGGAGCTCGTGTCTTCGCTGTGGGCTCAGGCGGCCACAGCGACTACTTCACCCCCGGGACCCCATCGCTGCGTAACCTGGCCCTCATCGCTCTCGGGCACGAAGGCGAGGTGACCTCTTGACGTGGTGTTTCCTGGGTACGAGACAGAAGAACCGGATTTTGATGACATGGTGTCGTCATCAGCTTGACGCCGGATGCCGATGTTTGTGACACTTTGTCATGAAACTTCCGTGCGAGTTGAGGTAGGCCGTGACCACCCCGTTCTCCGAAACCCTGAAGAACGCCACCTGGGCTGACCACGAGTCCGCCGAAGGCGAGAGCTATCTCGCGGAGCTCATGGGCGGCCGGCTGAGCGAGCACGAATACGGCGAGATGGTAGCTCAACACTACTTCGCGTACATAGCGCTTGACGGCGTGTCACACCAACTTGCCGATCATCCGGTGGCGGGCCGGTTCGTCTTTCCTGAGCTGTATCGAGAGCGGGCGCTGGAGCGGGACCTCGCGACGATCTACGGTCCGAGCTGGCGGAGCCGGATCGTGCCGTCCAAGGCCACCCGCACGCTGGTCGCGCGGATCCACCAGATGGCCGATTGGCCGAGCGGCTACATCGCCCACCACTACACGCGCTACCTGGGCGATCTGTCCGGTGGTCAGTTCATCCGCATGGAGCTGCAGAAGATCTACGGGTACGGCACGGGCGGGGGCGTCGACTTCTACATCTTCGACGGGCTGGGCAGCCTGCCGAGGTTCAAGAACGAGTACCGTGCGCGGCTGGACGAGCTCGAGCTGGACGACCGGGAGCGTCAGCGCATGATCCGCGAGGTGAAGCTGGCGTACCAGCTCAACACCGAGGTACTCGCCGAGCTCCTCCACGTCGTCAAGACCGCCGCCTGACGACCAGCACCCCGCCGTCGCGACTGCCGCCTAACGCCCGGCGACCGGCGACCGGCGACCGGCCTCACCAGGCCATCACGACTGCCGCCTAACAGCAGCGACCCGCCGTCACGACTCGGCCTAACAGCCGCGACCCGCCGTCAGAACCGCCGCCTAACCAGCAGGCCTCGCCGCCACGTCCGCCTAACCCCCGGCGACCGGCCTCACCACGCTGTTACGGCTGTCGCCTCCCACCAAACGTGCCCCGCCTCTTGCCCAGCCACCAGCCGCCTGTCATCAGGACCCGCCACTTAGCGGCCGACCTCTCCACGCGGTCACAACTGCCAGCCAATTAGCCACCGACGCCCCCTTACGTTGCGCCGCCCAGCCACCAGCGGCCCCTTGTCGCCGCCGCCACCCAACGCCCGGCGGCCCACCCAGCCACGCCGTCACGGCCACCACCCAACACCCGACGACCTACCCCGCCGCCGTCACGGCCGCCGTCCAAACACCAGCGGGCGCCCTCAACACGCCACCGAAACCGGGACCTGACCCCCGACAGCCGGGCCTCCCCCAACGCCGGAATCACCATCCACCCCCAGCAGCCCCTCGCCACGGCCACCACCCAACACCCCACGGCCCACCCAGCCACGCCGTCACGGCCACCACCCAACACCGACGACCGACCCCGCCGCCGTCACGGCCGCCGTCCAAACACCAGCGGGCGCCCTCAACACGCCACCGAAACCGGGACCTGACCCCCGACAGCCGGGCCTCCCCCAACGCCGGAATCACCATCCACCCCCAGCAGCCCCTCGCCACGGCCACCACCCAACACCCCACGGCCCACCCAGCCACGCCGCCACAGCCGCCACCCAACACCGACGACCGACCCCGCCGCCGTCACGGCCGCCATCCAAATACCAGCGGGCGCCCTCAACACGTCGTCAGGACAGTCCACTAACCACCGGCGTGCATCTCACGACATCATCAGGACCGACCACCAACCACCGGCGGAACCCCTCGCCACGTCGTCAGGACAGTCCACTAACCACCGGCGTGCATCTCACGACATCATCAGGACCGACCACCAACCACCGGCGGAACCTCTCCCCACGTCATCAAGACAAGCCACCAACCACCGGCACGCACCCCCACCACATCATCAAGACCGACCACCACCCGCCGACAGGTGCCCCACCGCATCATCAAGACAAGCCATCAACCGCCGCCAGGTCGTTCTCGCTGGTCCGGTGTCCGTTGGTGGTGGTGGGATTCGGAGGGGAGGGTGAATGAGGGGAGTGCGCGTTGGCTTGTGACGATCTCGGCCTACGATGGGCGTATGCCTCGGATCTCCGCCGCCACGATCGGCGAGCATCGAACGCAGACGCGGGACCGGATCCTGCAGGCCGTCTCCCGGCTGTCCAGGGTGCACGGTATCGACGCGATCTCGATGACGGACGTGGCCGGCGAGGCCGGGATCACCAGGACCGTCCTGTACAACTACTTCCCTGACAAGGCGGCGCTGTTGCTGGCGTTCACCGAGCGGGTGACCCAGTACTTCATCGACAGCTACGAGCAGGAGCTGCCAGGGGGTGCCTCACCGGCTGATCGGCTGCGGGCGTTCGTGCGGCTGCAGTTGGCCGGGCTGGTCGCCCATCCGCACCCGGGTGCCGCCGATCTCAGTGCCGCGCTCGGGCCCGACGCCTACCAGCAACTGGCCGAGCATGTCGCGCCCATGCAGCGCATTCTGGTGGAGATCCTCGAGAGCGGGGTCGAGTCCGGCGATTTCCGGGTGCTCGACGCGCAGGCCACGGCTCGCATGATCCTCGCCGTCATCGGCGCCGAGCGGGTTCCGCTGATCAGCGGGAGCGTGACGGTGGACCGGGCCGGGGAGCTGGTGTCCGAGTTCGTGCTGCGGGCCATCGGCGGACTCGCGTGAGCGGTGCGGCTGACGGCCCGGGGACGGCGCCCGTGAACGGCCATGTCCAACTCGGGTCCGCCCGGGGCCGCTGGATCCTGGCGGCGACCGTGCTCGGCTCCGGGCTGGCGCTGCTCGACAGCACCGTGGTCAACGTCGCCCTCCCGTTCCTGGGCAAAGAGCTCAACGCGGGCATGGACGGCCTGCAGTGGACTATCAACGCGTACACGCTCACCCTCGCCGGGCTGATCCTGCTGGGTGGGTCGCTGGGCGACCGGTACGGGCGGCGGAAGATCTTCTTGATCGGCACCGTGTGGTTCGCCGTGGCCTCGGCGCTGTGCGGGCTGTCGCCGAACATCGAGTTCCTGATCTCGGCCCGAGCCCTGCAGGGCATCGGCGGGGCGTTGCTCACGCCGGGGTCGCTGGCGATCATTCAGGCGTCGTTCGTGCGGCACGACCGGCCCCGGGCCGTCGGGGTGTGGTCCGGGCTGGGTGGTGTGGCCAGCGCGATCGGGCCGCTGCTGGGCGGCTGGCTGGTGCAGAGCGTGGGGTGGCGCTGGGCGTTCCTGATCAACCTGCCGTTCGCGGCGCTGATCGTGCTCGTGACCCTGCGGCACGTGCCGGAGAGCAAGGACGAGGAGGCGGCGGGGCGGTTCGACGTGCTGGGGGCGGTGCTGGCGGCGCTGGCGCTGGCCGGAATCACGTACGGGCTGATCGAGACGGGCGCGCCGATACCGCTGATCGCGGGGCTGGTGCTGGGCGCGGCCTTCGTGGTGACCGAGATCCGCAGGTCGCCCGACGCCCTGGTGCCGGTGGAGATCTTCCGCAACCCGGTCTTCACCGCCGTGAACGTGGTGACGCTGATCATGTACGCGGCCATGGGCGTGGTGTTCTTCCTGCTCGTGGTCCAGCTCCAGGTGGTGTCCGGATTCGGGCCCATCGCGGCGGGGCTGGCGATGCTGCCGACGACGATCCTGATGCTGCTCCTGTCGCCCAGGGCCGGAGAGATCGCCAAGCGACGCGGGCCACGCTGGCCGATGACGGGCGGGATCCTGCTCGCGGCCTGCGGGTTCCTCGCGATGAGCACGATCGGGCCGGGCGCCTCCTACGCGCTGCAGGTCCTGCCCGCGGCGACCCTGTTCGGGCTGGGGCTTTCGGCGGCGGTCGCGCCGCTGACCGCGACCGTGCTGGCCAC
>NZ_JBSFTC010000399.1:0-8445 GCF_053590415.1 Nonomuraea sp. NPDC003201 | reverse complement strand
CCCGGCCGCCGCCCTGGCCGCCGTCCGGGTCAAGGCGGTGGCCCTGGCCAGGCTCGCCGCGTCGGCGTGCGCGTCGGGCGCGGGGAAGCAGGCGGCCCGCATCCCCGGCGTGCTCGCGTGCCGTACGAACAGCACCCCGCTCAGCCCGGCGACGCGGCGGTCACCGGGCGGCGGGCCGCCCGGTCGCAGGCCCACCCGAACAGCACGCCGAAGGCCACCCAGAAGACGAGCTGAGTCCCCAGCGACGCGATCCTGAACTGCCACAACAGCGTGGCGGGGAAGCCGTCGGGCACCTCGTCCACGGTCGGCAGCAGGGTCCACGCCGCGATCACCGGAACCAGGAACGCCGCCACCGCCGCGCCCCACCTCGCCCACGGCCCGGCGGTGACCCGGCGCGCGGTGGCCACCGCGATCGCCGTCGCGGCCAGCCCGACGAGGATCGTGACCACGTAGAGCAGGGTGCGGCTGTTGATCGTCTCCGGGTCGCCCACGGCCGGTGGGTTGGCCGGATATTTCACGAACGGCACAAGGATCACCGCCACGAACGCCGTCCCGGCGGCGGCGAGGGCCAGCCCGCCGTCCGACCGGGGGCCGACCCGTCCGCGCAGGCCCGCGTACACGAGGGCGAAGATCCCTCCCACGGCCAGCCCGTACAGGCCCGTGGCCAGGAAGAGCCCGGCCTTCTGTCCCGGCCTGCCGACGAGTGCCTCCTCGCCGTGGTCATGGCCGGGCGCTTCCTGGGCGGCATGGGCCTCTTCCAGCGCGATGGCGCTGTCCACCCCCGGTTCCCCGAAGGCGAAGGCGAAGCCGCCCGCGATCAATCCGGCCAGCAGGCCCAGAAGCAGGCCCCTGACCAGCAGGGTGCGTACCATGCGCGCGCCTAGTGGCAGGGAACGCCGAGCAGGTGGCGTCCGTCGTGCATGAGTTCGTGCAGGTAGGCACCGGTTTGCGAGATGGCCCCGTTGTCCATCAGCACCAGGTAGGCGACCAGCAGCAGCACCGGAACGGCGAGCAGCCACAGCCGCAGACGGGGGAAGGGGATTGCCGAAGGAGTGGACAGACCACTCATACATGCCTCCTCAGGGATGACGCGTCCCGACCATCGAGGTCACGAAAGTCCAAGCGACCTGGCTCCCGGGATCTACGTCCCGGATACAGTGGCGCGTCCGCACCGGCATCTCACCGGATTTCCCTTGGACAACCGTGAAATCTACCGGAATGTATCCCTTACTCCCGTTCCCGTCAATGACGCGAGCGCCGCGTAAGGTACGGGGGATGAGGCGGTTCCTGGATGGGCCGGCCGCGGCGATCGTGGTCGGGATGTTCTGGTTGCCGCCGACGGTCGCCTCCGCGGATCGGTCACGGCTGGTGGCCGGGCTGGTGCTGGCCTGCGTCACAGGCGCGGTGATGGTCCTGCGGCGGCGGCTGCCGACCGTGTCGCCGCTGCTCGCCGCGGGCGCGACCATCGCCGGGAGCGTCCTGGGGGTGTGCCAGGACCCGATGCTGGCCGCGGCGTGGTGCCTGTATCCGCTCGCGGTCGCGCGCGCCGACCGCACCCGTACGATCGTCCTCGTCCTCGCCGGCCTCCTCACGACGCTGGCGACGGTGGCGGCGGTCCCGGGCGAGGACGCGAGCGGCGCCGGGCAGCGGCTGACGCTGGCCGTGGCCGCGTTGAGCGTGTCCTGGCTGCTCGGCACGGCGGCCGGCAGGCAGCTCGCGGCCGCCCGGGAGGCGGAACGGGCCCGGGTGCAACTGGCGGTGGCGCGTGACGTGCACGACGTCGTCGGCCACGCGCTCGGCGTGATCAGCGCGGAGGCGGGGGTGACCCGGAGCCTGGCCGACGCGAGCGAGCAGGAGTTACGCGACACGCTGGCCGGCGTCGAGTCGCACGCGAGAAGGGCGCTGGAGGAGATGCAGGCACTCGTACGCGGGCTGCGGTCCGAGCCCGGCGCACCGGAGGATGTGGTGGGGATCGCGCGGCTGGACGGACTCGTGGCGGCGACCCGCGCGGCGGGCGTGGACGTCGAGGCGCGCATCGAGGTGAACGGCCCGGTCGACGACGTGGCCGGGGCGGTGGCGTACCGGATCGTCCAGGAGTCGCTGAGCAACGTGGTGTGGTACGCCGCGGGCGCGGCCTGCTCGGTGCACCTTCGGCAGGACGGCGGGGAGATCGTCGTGCGGGTGCGCGACCACGGCCCGGGGGCTGGGCCGGCGCGCGGCGAAAACGGGCCGGCGCGCGGCGGGGACGGGTCGGGGCTGCGGGGGATGCGCGAGCGGGCGCGGCTGGTGGGCGGCACGGTGACCTGGGGAAACCATCCGGGGGGCGGGTTCGAGGTGCGCGCCAGGCTGCCGGTCAGGAGCGCGCCTTGAGCGGGGTCGTCAGCGTCTTCCTGGCCGATGACGACGACCGCTTCCGGGCCGCGTACCGGAAGTTGTTCGACCGGACCGAGGGGTTCCGGGTCGCCGGGGAGGCGGGCGACGGGGAGACGGCCGCGCGGCTCGTCGGCGCGCTCAAGCCCGCGGTGGCGCTGCTCGACGTTCAGATGCCGGGCATGAGCGGGCTGGAGGCGGCGCGCCGCATCCTCCCGGACGCGGCCACCCGGGTGATCATGCTGACGACCTTCGACCTGGACGAGTACGTCTATGAGGCGCTGACCCTCGGCGCGTCGGGGTTCCTGCTGAAGAACGCGTCCCCGCAGGAGGTGCTCCAGGCCGTCCGCACGGTCCACGCCGGCCACGCCATGCTGGCGCCGGAGGTCACCGCGCGGCTGATCCGCAGCTTCGCGCCCGAGCGCCCCGCGCGGCGGCACGCGTTCGCCGGGCAGGTGCTGTCCGAGCGCGAGGTGCAGGTCGTGCGGCTCGTCGCACGCGGGCACTCCAACCAGCAGATCGCCGACGAGCTGTTCCTGAGCGTGGAGACGGTCCGCACGTATCTGCGGCGCATGTTCGCCAAGCTCGGCGTGAACGACCGCACGCACCTGGCCGTGCTCGCCCACGAGGCGGGACTGCTGTACGAACCCCGGTAGGTGTCTCCTTTCGGGGGACGCGAGCGCGTGCTCTCCCGCCCCAGGCTGGCGACGTCCATCCGAGGCGAGGCAGGCGATGATCGAGATCTCACAACTCAGCAAGCGTTACGGGGCCAAGGCGGCCGTGGAGGAGGTCAGCTTCACCGCGCGTCCCGGCCGGGTCACCGGCTTCCTGGGCCCGAACGGCGCCGGCAAGTCCAGCACGCTGCGCGTCCTGCTGGGCCTGGACGCGGCGAGCGCGGGCACCGCGTTGGTCAACGGGATGCGGTACCGCGACCTGAGGCATCCCCTGCGCACGGTGGGGGCGCTGCTGGACGGAGCCGGCCCGGTGCCCGAGCGCCGCGGCGTCGACCACCTCACCTGGATCGCGCAGTCCAACCGGATCCCGCGGCGCAGGGTCCGGGAGGTGCTCGAACTCGTGGGGCTGGGCGAGGCGGCGCGGCGGCGGGTGAGGACGTACTCGCTGGGGATGGGGCAGCGGCTCGGCCTGGCCGCGGCGCTGCTCGGCGAGCCCGAGATCCTGGTGCTCGACGAGCCGGTGAACGGGCTGGATCCCGAGGGCATCCGCTGGATCCGGCGCTTCCTGCGGGACTACGCGGCGGCCGGCCGTACCGTGCTGCTCTCCAGCCACCTGATGACGGAAATGTCCGGCACCGCGGATGACGTGGTCGTCATCAACCGCGGGCGCGTCGTCACCCACGGCTCGCTCGCCCAGGTCACCGCCGGGCACCGCTCGCTGGAGGAGGCGTTCTTCGCGCTGACCGGCGACCCCGCGAGGCCGGGGTGGTGAGCGCCGTGCGGGCCGAGCTGACCAAGATCCTCACCCTGCCGCGCGTGTGGATCGCCACGGGCGTCGTCCTCGGCCTTCACGCGCTGGTCCTGATCCAGTCGGTCCGGCTGAACGCCGAGGCGGTCGCGGGCATCACCCCCGACGGCGTCATCGAGATCTTCACCGGGACGCCGCAACCGGCGACCGAGGCGATCCTCGGTCTCCTCGCCGCGTCCTCGCTGCAGATGGGCCTGCTCGTACCGGTCCTCGCCGCGGTGATCGCCGGGCAGGAGTTCCGCTCGAACCAGCTCGGGGTGACGGTGCTGGCCATGCCGCGGCGAGGCCGGCTGATCGCGGCCAAGGCCGTGGCGACCGCCGCGCACCTGCTCCTCGTGGCGGTCCTGATCGCGGGGATCAGCACCGCCTTCATGTACGCCGCCGTCGAGGACTGGAACCCGGGCCTGCTCGTGACGGGCGCCGCGTTCCTCGGCCACGGGAGGTTCGTGGCCTTCGCGGTCCTGTCCGGGCTGACCGGCTTCGGGATCACCGTCATCGCGCGCAGTACGCTCGTCGGCGTCATCGTCACCATCGCCCAGATCGCCGTCACCATGACACAGGCACTGGCCGGGGCCGCTCCCGCCCTGGACGCGCTCCTCCCCGTCAGCGCCGCCCGGAACCTGCTGCTCGACCCCGGGATCAACCGGCTCACCGCCGGCCCCGGGCACGCCCTCCTCGTACTGATCGCGTGGGCGGGGGTCACGACGGCGGTCGCCGGGATCACGCTCGGCAGGAGGGATGCGCGATGAGCGCCATCCGGCTCGCCGATCTGCTGCGCGCGGAGCTCACCAAGACCCGCACGCTCCCGGCGACCTGGGTCGCCCTGGGCGTCGCCTCCGCCGCGAACACCGTGCTCGGCCTCCTGGCGGCGACGGACTCCGTACGGCTCGCCGGGCCGGACGGGCCGGTCGCGATCGGGCAGCTGGGTACCCTCATGGTCGCGCCGGTCTACGTCTTCGTCGGGATCGCCGTCTTCGCGGCGGGCAGTGAGTACCGCGCCGGGCAGTTGCGCGTCAGCCTGGCCGCCGTCCCCGGCCGGCACCGGCTGGCCGCCGCCAAGCTCGCCGCGGTCACGGCGGCCTGCCTGCTCGCGGCGGGCCCCGCGGTCCTGCCCGGCCACCTCGTCCGGCCGGTCGCCGATCCGGCCGCCCTCCTGACGGTGTATCTCCTGCTCAGCCTCATCGCATACGGCTTCGCCGTCGTCGCGAGGGGCGTCGTGGCGCCGCTCGCCGTGCTGTTCGTCACGCCGGTCCTCATCTCGCCGGCGCTGCGCGGCAGCATGCCGGACGCGGTGCGGCTCCTCCCCCACGAGGCGGCCCTCAGCCTCCTCGGCCTGCCCGCGGACCCGGCCACCGCCCTGAACCGCACGGGCGGACTGCTGACGCTGATCGCCTGGGCCTGCCTGTCCGTCGGCGCCGGCTGGGCGGCCCTCGTCAGGCGGGACGCCTGAAGTGTTACGTTACGTTCCTTGCTCTTTGATCGGTTGAGGACTGCTGATGAGACAGGACGTGCGCGTCCCGCTGCCGGACGGCGGTTCGCTGGAGGCGACGATGGCGCTGCCGCAGGGGACGGCGCCCGCGGCCGGGTGGCCGGGCGTGGTGGTCCTGCACGAGATCTACGGCATCGAACCGGACATGCTGGACGTGGTGGACCTGTTCGCCGAGCACGGGTACGCGGCCGTCTTACCGGACCTGTACAGCCACGGCACCAGGGTCGGGTGCCTGACGCGGGCCATGCACCAGTTCGTGACCGAGAAGCCGGGCCAACCGGCCGCCGACATCGACGCCACCCGGCAGTGGCTGGCCGGCCGCGACGACGTCGACGGCGGCCGGCTCGGCGTGATCGGCTTCTGCATGGGCGGCGGGTTCGCCCTCGCGAACGCGGCGAGCGCGCCGCCCGGCGTACGGGCCGCGTCGGTCAACTACGGCGCGGTCCCCCGCGACCAGGAGCGGCTGCGGTCGGTGTGCCCGGTCGTGGGCTCCTACGGCGGCCGCGACCAGGGCTTCGGGCGGCACGGAACGCGGCTGCGCGAGCACATGCGGGCGCTCGGCCTCGAGCACGACGTCGAGATCTATCCGGACGCCGGGCACTCCTTCATGACCGACGGCCATCACCCCGTCGCGAAGCTCGCGCTGTTCCCGCTGCGGCACGGCCTCGTCCAGGCGGCGGCGGACGACGCGTGGCGGCGCACGTTCGCGTTCTTCGACAGGTACGTGGCAGGCGGCGAATAACGCATGACAGGCGGGAGGCCGCACGGCCTCCCGCCTGTGGGGTCAGACCAGCGGCAGGCGCCGCACGCCGGTCATGGTCGGCATGGGCATGAACACCACGGGGTCCTCCGGATCGGTGCGCAGGTGGTCGAACCGGTCGAGCAGGATGTTGAGGGCGACCCGGCCCTCCAGCCGGGCCAGGGGGGCGCCCAGGCAGAAGTGGATGCCGCGGCCGAAGGCGAGATGCGGGTTGGGGTCGCGGTCGGGGTCGAAGACGTCGGGGTCGGCGAACTGCCGGGCATCCCGGTTGGCCGCCCCGAGCCAGAGCAGGACCGTCTGATCGGCCGGTATCGTCACGCCGCCGAGCTCGGCCTCGCGGGTGGTGCCGCGGGCGATCAGGGCGAACGGGGTGAAGAAGCGCAGGGACTCCTCGATGATCGCCGGGATCGCGGCGCGGTCGGCCCGCGCCCTCTCCTGGTGCTCGGGGAAGGCGTCCAGGGCCAGGACCGTGTTGCCGAGCAGCATCGTCGTGGTGACGTGCCCGGCCAGCAGCAGGACGATCGCGAAGTTGACCACCTGCTCGTCGGGCAGGTGCTCCCCGTCCACCTCGGCCTCGACCAGCTTCGTGAGCAGGTCGGCGCGCGGCCGGCGCCGGCGTTCGGCCGCGTGGCCGGCGAGGTAGGCGGACATCTCCCACCACGACTTCATCGTGGTCTCCGTGTCCTGCTCCCGCCGTTCGAAGAGGTCGTCGAACGAGACCTTGGTGTCCTGCCGGAACAGCGTGTCAGCCCACTGCTTGAACAGCTCGCGATCGCTGCTGGGCACGCCCAGCAGCTCGGCGATGACGATGACCGGGAGCGGGTAGGCCAGGTCGCGCACCAGCTCGAACCCGCCGCGCTCGCGCGCCGCGTCGAGCAGTTCGTGGGTGACGGCGGCGATCCTCGGCTCGAGGTCCGCGACGACCTTGCGGGTGAAGGCGCTGCTGACCAGCTTGCGCAGCTTGCCGTGCTCCGGCGGGTCGATCTGGGTGATGAAGCCCTCCAGTGACAGCCCTTCCGGCTTCTGGTCCTCGGGGGCCAGGCGAAGGGTGTCGGAGGAGTACGTCGCGGGGTCGCCGAAGATCTCGTGCGTCTCGGGGTAACCGTAGACGTTCCACATGCCGGCGGCGGCGTTGTGCTCGACCGGCCCGCCCGGCCGCGGGCCGTGCAGCCAGAAGTGCTGTTCGGGGATGTTGTACCGCTCGACGATGTCAGACATCGTCACTCCCTTGATCGTTGGATGATTTTTCGGTTGAGCGGATCGCACGACCCGGCAGGGGACGCGGTGGCGTCGTGCCGGGGTCCTGCGATGAACGGCACGTGCTCCTCGACGATCATGTTCACCCGGAGTCCTGATCGTCGTCTTTCAGCCGTTTGCGATACTCCTCCCAGCGCTGGAGCGACTCGTCCGCGTCGCGCATGAGGAACTCGAAGAAGTCCCTCGTGTCCTGCAACAGCGCCCGCTGCTCGGCGCGGTCGTCACCGATGATCGACAGTCCGAGGTTCAGCGCCTCCGCGATCGGCTCGACACCGGCCAGCCGGCCCCGCATGATCTGGGCCCATCCTCCGCGAACGACCTGGTAGCGGTGCTCACGAGCCGACGTGGGGACGCGCTCGACCATCCCGCCGGCCTCCAGCTGCCTGGCGACCGTGCTGACCATGGTCTTGCTGACGCCGAGCTCGGCGGCCAGATCGGTGAGCGACTGGTCCGGCGGGTCGCAGATCAGCAGCCACGCGTACAGGCGGCCCATCGTCCGGCCCCCGGCGATGCGCTCCATGACGAGCCCCATCCGGTCGACGAACTCGGTCTCCTTCTGATCCACCTTGCCAACTCCGTGAGCGTCGTAAAGCACGTACTTGATGAAGTCTACGTCGCTGCCTCGTCCCTCGCGTTGCCGGGCGCTCGCAGATCGAGATACCGTGAACATCCAGATGATGTCATCATTCAATTGAGGGAGCCGATATGACCGACGTGCCCGAGGTCGACCTGACCGATCCCGCCGTGCTGGCGGACCCGTTCACCGCGTACACGAGCGCCAGGGAGCGGTCGCCCGTGGCGCGGCTGGTGGCGCCCGGGTTCGGCCCGTTCTGGGCGGTGACCCGGCACGAGGAGGCCAGGGCGATGCTGAGCGACCCCAGGCTGACGACCAACGAGCACAGCTACCAGCGGCCCGACGTGCCGGAGCACTGCCTGCCGTACCTGCGGACCATGTCGGAGATGAACGGCGCCGAGCACGCCCGGCTGCGCCGGCTGGTCGCGCCCGCGTTCACGCGGCGCAGGGCGGCCGAGTTCGGGCCGCGCATCGAGGCGATCGTGGAGCGGCTGCTCGACGAGCTGCCCGCGG
>NZ_JBSFTC010000398.1:0-8455 GCF_053590415.1 Nonomuraea sp. NPDC003201 | reverse complement strand
GCTCCAGCGCCTGGTGCAGAGCGTCGGCCTCGATCGCCCGGCCCTCGATGACCTGTCGGTGACGCCGGCCGTGGTGCCCAGCCAGCCCCGCGCGCCGGGCGAGAGCTCGCGCACCCACCGCTCCAGCGCCTGGTGCAGAGCGTCGGCCTCGATCGCCCGGCCCTCGATGACCTGGATGAACATGGTCTGCTCCCCTCCCTCCCTCCACGCTAGGAGCGGCCGGCCGTCAAGGTCGAGACGCCGTTACACCATGCGATGGCCAAAACTTGTTGTGGGTTCTTGACCGTGCTCGTCTGGGATAACGGCCGCGACATAACCTGGGGGCGACGACGTGGGATGCGGGCCGACGGCAGCGCCGGCCGCGTCGCGGAAGGCGCCAATGACAGCGGTGACTGCCAGCACCTACGGAGGGCGGCCCAACGGCGGGCTGCCGGCCGAGGTGACGAGTTTCGTGGGGCGTCGGCACGAGGTGGCCGAGGTCAAACAGCTGCTGTCCGCCTCCAGGGCCGTCACGCTGACCGGCGTGGGCGGCGTCGGCAAGACGCGGCTGGCGGTGCGGGTCGGCCAGGACGTGCGGCGGGCCTTCCGGGACGGGGTGTGGCTGGTGGAGCTGGCCGAGCTGGACGGCCCGGTCATGCTCGCCGAGGCCGTGGCCGAGGCGCTGGAGATCCGCGACCACACCGGCGACACCTCGATGCGGGTGCTGACCTGCCATCTGCGCGACAAGCAGGCGCTGCTGATCCTCGACAACTGCGAGCACATGATCGCCGAGTGTGCGGCGCTGAGCGACGCGCTGCTGCGGGCGGCGCCGGATCTGCGGGTGCTGGCCACCAGCCGGCAGGCGATGGGCATCGCCGGCGAGCAGGCGGTGCCCGTGTCGCCGTTGCCGCTGCCGGACCTTCAGGTGCCGCTGGAGAAGCTGCTCCGGCAGGACGCGGTCCGGCTGTTCGCCGAACGCGCCCGCGCCGTCCTGCCGTCCTTCACCGTCACGGAGGACAACCGGGAGGTCGTCACCCGGATCGTGCGCTTGCTGGACGGGCTGCCGCTGGCGATCGAGCTGGCGGCGGTGCGGCTGCGGGCCCTGTCGGTCGAGCAGCTGCTCGACCGGCTCGACGACCGTTTCCGCCTGCTGACCGGAGGGTCGAGGGCGGTGCTGCCCCGGCATCAGACGCTGCGGGCGCTGATCGATTGGAGTTACGCGCTGTGTTCGCAAGAAGAACGCCTGCTGTGGGAGCGGGCCTCGGTGTTCGCGGGGGGCCTGGATCTGGAGGCGGCCGAGGCGGTGTGCGGCGAGGACGGGATCGACCCGCGGGACGTCCTCGACCTGGTGATCGGCCTGGTGGACAAGTCCGTGCTGATACGAGAGGACCATCCGGGCGGCGTACGCTACCGGATGCTGGAGACGCTGCGGCAGTACGGTCGCGAACGGCTCACGGGCTCCGGTTGCGAGCCCGCCCTGCAGCGACGGCACCGCACTTATTACCGCGATCTGGCGGCGCGGGCCAGGGCGGAGCTGTTCGGGCCCGGCCAGGTGGCGTGGTTCGCCCGGCTGCGGCGCGAGCATGCCAACCTGCGGGCCGCCCTGGACAGCTGGCTGAACACGCCGGAGGAGGCCCGCGCGGGGCTGAGCATGTCCGGCGACCTGCTGTATCACTGGATCACCAGTTATTACCTGGCTGAGGGGCGCGGCTGGCTGGAGCAGGCGCTGGCCGCCGACACCGAGCCCAGCCGGGTGCGGGCCGGCGCCCTGTGGGCCGGCAGCTGGCTGGCGATCATCCAGGCCGACATCCCGGCCGCCACCGCGCTGCTCGAGGAGAGCCGCCGGCTCGGCGAGGAGCTGCAGGACGAGCCGGTGCTGGCCTACGTGGCCCTGTTCCGCGGAATGGTGGCCATGTGCGAGGGGCGAACGGAAGCCGCGATCGAGCTATACAGGGACGCCCTTGCCCGCCACCGCCGTACCGGCGACCCGGTCGGGATCGCGCTGTCGCTCATCCGGCTGACGCTCGCCCACTCGTTCCTGGGTGACTCCTCGGCCGCCATCGCGGCGGGCGAGGAGTGCCTGGCCGAGTGTGAGGCCTATGGGGAGGGCTGGCACAAGGCGTACACGACGATGGCGCTGGGTGTGCAGGTGTGGCGTCAGGGGGACCTGGAGCGGGCGACCGAGCTGGAGAAGCAGAGCCTGACCTTCAACCGCGCGGTCGGCGATCCGCTCGGCGCGGGGGTCAACATCGAGGCGCTGGCCTGGATCGCCGCCAGCCAGGGCCGTCACCAGCGGGCCGCCCGCCTGCTGGGCGTGCTGGAGACCATGTGGAGCTGTGCGGGGGCGCCGTTGTCGGGGTACGGGCATCTGGCCCGTTACCACGACGACTGTGACCGGGCGATGCGTGAGGTGCTGGGGGAGGCGGCGTTCGAGACGGCCGTGCGGCGCGGGGCCCGTCTGCCGCTGGAGGAGGCGCTGGCCTACGCCCTGGAGGAGGACAAGCCCGAGCGGCCCGCCAAGGCGGCGGAGGAGACGCCGTTGACGCGGCGGGAGAAGGAGATCGCCGAGCTGGTCGCCCAGGGGATGACGAACAAGGAGATCGCGGCGTCCCTGGTGATCGCGCAGCGTACGGCGGAGGGGCACATCGAGCACATCTTGACCAAGCTGGGGTTCAACTCGCGGGCGCAGATCGCGGTGTGGGTGGGGGAGCGGGCCCGGGCCAACGGGCACGACTGAGGGATCGGTGCCGAGGAGGCGGGAACCGGCTCCAGGATGAGGACCGGTTCCGGCCGTCGGCGGTGTCAGTAGGGCGGTGTCAGTAGGGCAGTGCCCGGCCTGACGGGGTCCGCAGGTCCACACCCTGAGCGGGGCGGCGCGTCGGCCGCTTGGAGACGCGGATCCTTGTGTGGCGCACGATGCGTCGTTCCTTTCCTCGGTGCCGTTCGGGCGGCAGGTACGGGTGTACGTGCCGGGCGGGCTCAGGTGTGCTCGCAGGCGCGGTCGCCGGTGACGAGTTCGAACCAGACGACCTTGCCGGCGACTCCCCAGCAGCAGGCCAGCCGGGCCAGCACCGGGTTGTGCCCGCGGTCTGCGGTCTTGCGGCACGATGGGGTGAAGGCGAGCGTGCTGCGGTCGTCCTCGATCTCGCAGCGCAGCAGGCCGTCCTCGACCCACAGGGAGAGTCTGACCTTGGCGGTGGCGTGCCGCAGGGCGTCGGCGACCAGCGCGCCGACCAGCAGGTCGGCGTTCTTGGCGTGTTCGCACAACCCCCAGGCGGCCAACCGGGCCGCGGTCATGCGCCGCGCGCTCGGCACCGCCGAAGGGCGTGCCGACAGCAGCCACGAGGCCGAGCGGTCCTGCCCCGCCCATCCGGCGCGAACGGCCAGGCCGTCCCCCATGGCCAGGAGCCCGTTCCAGGACAGCAGGCGCAGCGTGGGCTGCCGTTCGGCGGTGCCGTGCTCGATGTGCGGCTGCAACATGGCTGGCACGTGTATCGTCTCCTCCCCGTGTTGGCGCATGTGTTCAGAGACACGTTTAGCTTCGCTCCGACCCACCATCGAGGAAGACGGGATAAATCCCCATATGGGTACCTATTCACCCGTATGTCCGTACGGGGATGTCCGCGCCACGACCGGATGATCAACGACGTGACCTGCGCCGGAAGGACCACGCAGGACGGCCCCGCGGATAGTAGTCGACCGGTCGTAAACTGGCCTCATGGGCCGAACCAGTGATGCTCGCGAGCGGATCCTGAGCGCCGCACGCTCGCTCATCGAGACGCATGGCTACTCGGCCCTGGGGGTGGCCGAGATCTGCCGCGCGGCCGGCGTGCCCAAGGGCAGCTTCTACTACTTCTTCGACTCCAAGGAGTCCCTCGCGCTGGCCGTCATCGATGAGCACTGGGCCGCTCAGCAGCGCGCCTGGGCGACCGCTCTCGGCTCCGAGGCCGGGCCGCTGCCGCGGCTGCGCCGGTTGTTCGAGGAGACGGAGGCCGGCCTGCGTACCGCCCAGCAGAGCTGCGGCACCGTCTCGGGGTGCCTGTTCGGCAACCTCACCCTGGAGATGAGCAACCAGACCGAGGCCATCCGCACCCGGCTGCAGGAGATCTTCGACGCGCAGGTCGAGATGGTCGCATCGGTCATCGCCGAGGCTCTCGAACGGCAGGAGGTCGAGGTGGCCGACCCTCGGGAAGCCGCGCGGGCGGTGGTCGCCCAGTTGGAGGGCCAGGTGCTGTTCGCCAAGCTCTACAACAGCACCCACCGGCTCGGCCCCTTGTGGGCGAACTGCCTTGCCCTGCTCGGCGCCCGTACGCCACAAGAGGCCGTGGCCGGCACCTGACCCCCACCCGCTGCGCCGACACGGCCGGCAGGGCCTATGACCACCGGCCCCGCCCCTGTCCGCCGGCGCCCCGGGGACGTCCTCTCCCTCGCCACAATCGCCGATGAGCCGATGATCGGCAGGAGACAAAATCGATTGTGGCGCCACCCGGTGATCCAGTAGCGTGCGGCCAGCACTATCGGATTCGTCGTGAGGACCGTCGCGTGACGCCGCCTGCTCTCGCTGCCTGACATCTTCTTCTGCGCTTTCTCACCGGCCTCGTGGTCGGTCTCGCCGGGCTGCTCTGCACCGCTGAGCCGCCCCGGCCACTCAGCGTTTTGTGTCAGGTCTTAGAGAGATCATGTCTTCACAATCCCATAGAGATCATTTCGTGCTGCCCTGGACCGTCCGGAGGACTCGGCTGCCGCTGCTCACCATGCGCTGCCTGGACTGCCGGGCGGAGGCGGCCACCGTCGGCGAGGGCAGATTCCGGATCAACGCCAACGGCAAGCTGCTTGACGTGTGGCTGCTCGTCCGTTGCGTCGGCTGCGACCGGACCTCGAAGATCACCGTTCATGAGCGGGTGCCGGTCCGATCGCTGGATCCGGCCAGGCTCTGCGCCTTCGAGGACAACGATCAGGCGCTCGTCGCTCACGCGCTCCTGGACCCCGCGGTCGCACGGCGCAACCGGTTCACCCTCGATTGGCGTGGCGCCTGGCAGCTGGAGTCATCGGCTGTCGAGACGGCATGGCCGTACCGGGTGGACGTCAGTTTCCTCGATCCCGTGCCCGTCCGCCCGGAGCGGCTGATCGCCCGGGGACTCGGGATCAGCAGGGGCGAGGTCGGGCGCCGGATCAAGGGCGACCTCCCCCTCAACCGCACAACCACCGCAGACTTCTCCTTCGTCGTCATGCCCGCTGAATAGGGCCGGGAGAAGTGGTGGGTGGGGCTGAGGCGACGACGCACGGTGTGGCGACCGCCTCAGTCCCACTCCACCGGCCAGAGGCTCAGCTCAGGCGGGTTCGCAGGAGGCAGAACTCGTTGCCTTCGGGGTCGAGCAGGACGTGCCAGGACTCCTGGCCGGTCTGGCCGATGTCGGCCGGGCGCGCCCCGAGCTTCAGGAGGCGTTCGAGTTCGGCGTCCTGATCGCGGTCGGTGGCGTTGACGTCGAAGTGCAGCCGCGGCCTGCCCGCATTGAGCTCGGTAGCGGGGCTGAAGACCAGAGTCGGCTGCAATCCGCCGAACCCTTCCCGTGGTCCGATCTCCACCGCGCCGTCGTCGGTGTCGTCGAGCACGATGAAGTCCAGCACCTCGCACCAGAAGGCCGCCAGCCGTTGCGGGTCCCGGCAATTGATGATCAGTTCGGAAATACGACAAGCCATGATCGGCACCTTACGGGGCATCAACCGCCCGCCGCCAATCCTTGAGAGGAGGATCGGTCCGGGTGCCGGTCGTCAACCTCGCCTGCGACCAGTTCGCGTACACGTGGCTGGAAAAGGATTGGACGGGGTGCGGTTCAGGCTTGTAGCTTGCAGCTGTCCGTGACACCGCCCGAGGAGGTGAGACCCATGAACGCTGTATCGATGTGGGTGCTCCCCCTTCCCGTCACGGCCGGGCGATTGACGTAGGTGTCGCCGGGAGCGCCTCGCCAACAAGGCACTCCCGAAAGGCAACACCTATGCACGCTCAGTTCTCCGCCGAGCCGTCGTCGAAGCCGTCGTCGAACGACAGGGTCGAGCGCGACGTCCCCGGGCTCCGGCCCCCAGCCTCCGGCGCCGATCGCGCGCCCCTCCCGTACGACGTGATCATTGCCGGATGCGGGCCGACCGGCGCGATGCTGGCCGCCGAACTGCGGCTGCACGACGTGCGGGTACTCGTTCTGGAGAGGGAAACCGAGCCCAAGTCGTTCGTCCGCATAGTCGGTCTGCATATTCGCAGTCTCGAGCTGATGGCCATGCGCGGACTGCTGGATCGCATTCTCGAACACGGAAGACGGCGTCCGGCCGCCGGTTTCTTCGCCGCCATCAACAAACCCGCGCCCAAGGGCCTGGATTCCGCACACGCCTATCTGCTGGGCATCCCGCAACCGGTCATCGAACGTCTACTCGAAGAGCATGCGATCGAACTGGGTGCGCAGATCCGGCGCGGTTGCGCGGTGGCCGGTTTCGAGCAGGACGACGAGGGTGTGACCGTCGAACTGGCCGACGGGGAACGGCTGCGTTCGCGCTATCTCATCGGCTGTGACGGCGGGCGCAGCACGGTGCGCAAACTGCTCGGCGTCGGCTTCCCCGGCGAGCCCTCACGGACCGAGACGCTGATGGGCGAGATGGAAGTGGGCGTGCCGCAGGAGGAGATCACCGCCAAGGTGACCGACATCGGCGCGACCCATCAGCCATTCTGGCTCCGGCCCTTCGGCAAGGGAATCTACAGCGTCGTGGTCCCCGCCGCGGGAGTCAGCGACCGCGCGGAACCGCCCACCCTCGCGGATTTCCAGCAACAGCTGCGCGCCATCGCCGGAACCGATTTCGGCGTGCACTCCCCGCGCTGGTTGTCCCGCTTCGGGGATGCCACCCGGCTGGCCGAACGTTATCGGGTCGGGCGGGTGCTGCTGGCCGGCGATGCGGCACACATCCATCCACCCATCGGCGGACAGGGCCTCAACCTGGGCGTTCAGGACGCATTCAACCTCGGCTGGAAACTGGCCGCACAGATCCGCGGCTGGGCGCCGGACACACTGCTGGACACCTACCAGGCCGAACGTCATCCGGTCGCCGAGGACGTGCTGGACAACACCCGCGCCCAGATGCAGCTGCTGTCCACCGAACCGGGCCCGCGGGCCGTGCGCAGGCTGCTCACCGAGCTGATGGACTTCGACGAGGTGAACCGCCATCTGATCGAGAAGATCACCGCGATCGGCATCCGCTACGACCTCGGCGCAGGCCCCGACCTGCTCGGCCGCCGCCTGCGCGACATCGACGTGAAACAGGGCCGGCTCTACGGTCTGCTGCATCGCGGCCGCGGCCTGCTGCTGGACCGCACCGAACGCCTGACCGTCGGCGGCTGGTCAGACCGGGTCGACTACCTCGCGGATCCCACTGCGGCCCTGGATGTTCCGTGCGTCCTGCTACGCCCCGACGGCCACGTCGCCTGGATCGGCGACGATCAGCAGGACCTGGACGACCACCTCTCCCGCTGGTTCGGCGAGCCCGCCGGCTGATTCCAAAATGAATACGAGCGAGGCTTCGGCGGCGTAACAGACCGAAGGCCGTCAGCGGGCGGCGGCGAGGAGCCCGGCGAGGTCGAGTGCGTCACCTTTGACGTCGGCCAGCCACTCGTCCTGGATGTACTCGAACTGGATGTACTCGAAGCCGCCGGTCTCGGTGTCGAGCAGGCCGATGCTCCCGGCCGTCACCCGTTGTTCGGGGTTGTTGGGCTCCGGCTCCCACCTGGTGTTCTTGGGCTGTACGAGCTGGGAGCGCGGAGGAGGTGGTGCGGCCGTAGTGGCGTGGGCCGTTGGGGTGGTGGTAGTGGCCGCTGATGTGCGGGCTCGGCTGCAGGTGTTCGATGAGCCGGGTCAGCTTCGCCGAGCCCTGCACGTTCCCGCGCCGGCGGTGTCAACCACCGGCCCTGGACCGGTGACTCACCTCCCAGCGCTCCACCGCCATCTCGACGACCGAACCGGGTCGAGCATCGCGGCCACCCGGAAGACCGCTCAAGTCGAGCCCTGTGCCGACTCGGGCGGCAGGCGGGGGCGGGCGATCGCGCCTTGGGTCAGCGTCGCAGGTCGCGCCCCGCGATGGTCAGCCAGAGGTACGGCAGGGGCAGCATCGCCAGCCAGAACAGGTGTGCCTGATCCCAGTACCCGAACCCGCAGGTCGGGGGCCAGAGCCGGACCTGCTCGGGAAGCAGGATGGTCCCCAGTACCATCGCCAGCTGGACCACCACGGCGGCCATGGCGGCCTGCCGTCCGGGTGCGAACCGCACGGCGGTCGCCGCGGCCGCCAGCGCGATGCCGAGGCAGACGCCTGCCTCGATGAGCAGGTCGCCGACCGGGAACAGGGCGCCCTCCGGCAGGCGGGTCAAGAGGGAGGCGAAGGCGGCCAGCCAGATCGCGATCGCGGCGCCGCCGGGCAACAGGCAGCGCAGCGCCTGCCGGAC
>NZ_JBSFTC010000397.1:0-8469 GCF_053590415.1 Nonomuraea sp. NPDC003201 | reverse complement strand
AGCCCCGCAGCCGACACCGCAACCGGTCGCCGCACCGCTCGCCCCGGCCGGCAGGACACTCCTGCCGATCGCGGCCGGCGCCTGCACCGACGGCTGCTGCTCGCCTATCTCAGAGGATTCCCTATGATCGGCCGCCCGATGCCCGCCCGCATGCGCGCCGCCTACCGCTTCGAGATGCGCGCCGCCCGCACCGCCACCGACGATGCGGCGCGCTGGCGGCACCTGGAACGGGCGCACATCATCTCCCAGCCGTGGCCCTGGCCGCACACCGCCAACCATGTCGCCATGTTCGTGCTCGCCGTACGCCAACGTGACCGGCGTGAGGCGATCGGCCAAGTGATCCGGATCATCGTCGCCGCGCCCGGCTCCGCGCTCGGCCGCTACCCAGAGGGCAACACCGGTCGCGCCACCGTCGGGCTCACCCAACCCATGCCCATCCCGAAGGACCTGGCCCTGCTGCTACAGGCCACCAACTGACGCTGCGGCCTGCGATGAAGGCTCCTCGGCGATGTCAGCACACCCACCGAAATTCCATCAAACCAATTTGATGTATTATCCGAAGCATGGTGCCCGGTCAAACCGTTCCGCCGCCGTTCGTCCGGTTGGCCGCCCATGAGGTGCGCTGGCGGCTCCTGAGCGAACTGGCACGCAGCGACCTGCGCGTGCGGGAGCTCGTCACCCTGCTCGGCGAGCCACAGAACCTGGTCTCCTATCATCTGCGGCTGCTGCGCTCGGCCGGGCTGGTCGAGGCCCGCCGCAGCAGCTTCGACGGCCGCGACAGCTACTACCACCTGGACCTGGAGCAATGTGCGCGCGCAATGGCCGCCGCCGGTGCCGCCCTGCATCCCGCGCTGCGCCTGCTCCCCGCCGAGCCGGCGAAAGCGGCAGGAACATCGGCGGTGCCTTCCGTGCTGTTCATGTGCACCGGTAACAGCGCCCGTTCACCCATCGCCGAGGCCCTGCTGCGCCACCGCGTCGGCAACCGCGCCGAGGTGACCAGCGCCGGCAGTCACCCCAAAACGCACCTGCACCCCGACGCCGTGCGAGTGCTGCGCCAGAAGTACGGCATCGACATCGCCGACCAGCGCCCACGGCATCTGGACACGACGACCGGCCGCCGCTTCGACTATGTGATCAGCCTGTGCGACAAGGTCCGCGAGGTCTGCCGCCACTTCGACGACCACCCGCAACGCCTGCACTGGAGCATCCCCGACCCCGCCGCCGCCAACGGCGACAACACGGCCCGGGACAGCTACCCCGCCTTCGACCGTACCGCCGCGGAGATCGACCGCCGCATCCGATACCTGCAGCCCATCCTTCTGCCCACCCCGCACCGGGAGGTTCAGCCATGACAGCAGCCGACCAGGTCGCCAGCGTCCGCTACATCGTCGACGACGTCCAAGCGGCCATCGACTTCTACACCACTCACCTCGGCTTCACCCTGAACTTCAGCGCGGCGCCCGCTTTCGCCGACGTGGTACGCGGGCCGCTGCGGCTGTTGCTGTCCGGGCCCACCAGCTCCGGTGCCCGTGCCACCCCCGACCAGGCCGCAGGCGTCGGCCGCAACCGCATCCACCTGATCGTCGACGACCTGAACACCGAGATCGCCCGGCTTCGCGACGCGGGCCTGTCGTTCCACAGCGACGTGGTCTCCGGCCCCGGCGGGCGCCAGATCCTGCTCGCCGACCCCGCCGGCAACCTGATCGAACTGTTCCAGCCCGCCCATCGGCCCGCGTCCTGAGCGACGCCTCTGAACAACGGGCCCGAAGCCATATGCCCCATGGGTGAGCCCGACCGGCTCACCGTACGTACCGAGATCCGAGGCGCGACGCGACCCCTGTCCACCCGCGTCCGAGATGCTGTTCGTCGGCGTGCACAACGCCGCGCCCCCAGCCAAGCAGTCTCGTGACCCGATATCGGGATCCGTTCCCATGGGAGGTCGCCGTGGCAGGCACACCCGCCCCCACCGGTCAGGGGCGACTGGAGCGCCGCCTGGGCCTGACCGACGCTGTCGTCATCGGACTCGGCTCGATGATCGGCGCCGGCCGCCGTCCACCCCCGCTTCAGGTCCCCTACCAGTTCGCCTGCCAAGAGAGACCGGGCGGGCCGTGTGCCCGTGATGCGCACTTTGGATGTATGTCCGCATGAGGGGAAGTGCTCAGGCAGCTACGGAACGTAACAGGCCCTGGCAGGTGGGATAGGCCGGCGGTGCCGCGATGGCGGGGGGTGAGCACGGTGGAGTTGACCAGGAGGCAATTCGCACGCGTGACCGTGGGTGCGGGGGTGGCCGTCACCGGCTTGAGTCGCGCCGCGCTGCTCGATGGGGAGATCCCCCTGGCCAAGTACGTCGACGCGGTGCCGCGCCTGCCGATACCGGAGCCGCAGCGGTCGGCATACCCTGGGGCGGACTACTACGAGCTGACGATGCTGCAGGCTCCCTGGCGTTTCCACCGTGACCTGCCGGCCGGGCAGGCCTGGGGATATAGGGCCGCGGGCGAAGCCGGACCGATCGGCCTGGGCTACCTGGGCTACCTGGGCTACCTGGGCTACCTGGGCTACCTGGGGCCGACGCTGGTAGCGCGACGGAACCGCCCGGTGGTGGTCCGCTACCGCAACCATCTGCCCACCACGCACCTCCTGCAGCCGGCGGTCGACGTCACCTTGTGGCGCAACGTTCCCGGGGACCCGCCCGACCCGCCCGGCGGCCGGATGCCGCAGGACTTCCCTTCGGGCAGGAACGTCTGGGCCGTCCCTCACCTGCACGGCGCCTTCAACCCACCGCAGTCCGACGGCTATCCCGAGGCGTGGTTCACCCCGGACGGCCTGCACGGCCCCGCCTACGCCAGCCTTCAGGGCGCCCGCCCCAACGAGACCGTCTACGCCTACACCAGCCGCCAGCCGGCCACCATGCTCTGGTACCACGACCACGCGATGGCCATCACCAGGCTGAACATCTACGCCGGGCTGGCCGGCCTCTATCTGATCCGCGACTCGTTCGAAGACGACCTGCCGCTGCCGTCCGGCGACTTCGAGGTGCCGCTGGTCCTGCAGGATCGCAACCTCACCTCCGGCGGCGCCCTGTCCTACCCCGACAGGGGGCCCACGCCGTACCACCCCAAGTGGAATCCGAACTTCTTCGGCGCCGTCCCGGTGGTCAACGGCAAGGCCTACCCGTACCTGGCCGTCGAGCCGCGCTGCTATCGGCTGCGCCTCCTCCTTCCCGCAGGGTGGCATGAACGTCCCCATGCCCGAGATCATGCAGCTCCAGGTGAGCAAGAAGCGCTCGGGCCCCGACCCGAGCGCGCCGCCGGAACGGCTGTCGCTGCGGCCGATCACACCACTACGGCCCACGTCCGGCCTGCCCCGACGACGGCAGTTCGTCATCACCACCGACCGCGACGCCCACCACAAATCCACCCACCTGGCCATCAACCAACGGCTCTTCAACGACCCCATCGAGGACTTCCCCAGGGTGGGCACCACCGAGATCTGGGAGTACATCAACACCTCCGCCGACGGCCACCCCATGCACGTGCACCTCGTCCAGTTCCAACTCCTCAACCGGCAACGCTTCGACGCGCCCGCCTACCTGAAGGCGTACCAAGCCTGGATCGCGCGGGGACGCCCGCCGGCGACCAAACCCGCCCTCGCCCGCTACCTCAACGGCCCGGTGACGCCCCCGGCAGCCGAGGAGGACGGCTGGAAGGACACCGTCGTCACCCTTCCCGGCATGGTCACCCGGATCGTCCTGCGCTTCGACGTTCCCCTGCCCATCGACGGCATCCCCGGCACGAGCACCGCGTTCCCCGCCACGTACATCCAGCACTGCCACATGCTGGAACACGAGGACAACGAGATCATGCGCCCCTGGCAGATCATCTCGTAGAACCGGTGAGCTGTCGGGCCCACACCTGGCGGCCAACGCGCGACCAGCCAAGCCGAGGCAAGCATTACCCACGTCATCGCATCGGATCACCGGCGACCGGGCAGGCATCCGGCGTGATGCCGTCCAGCCGGACCGCGTCGGACTGGCCAGGAGACGGAGTGCCGAACGCCATGGACGAAGCGCGGGCCGACCGCGAAACACCGATCGTACGCCGCCGCGAAATGCTCGGCCTGCCCATCGCCCTGGCCTGCGGCTCGGCGGTGCTGACCGGATGCGGCACCACACGACAAGCCGGCAGCGCCGCAACACCCACACCTGCCCCAAACCAGGAACAGGCGCAAGAGGTGCCGGTCACGCCACCGGAAGACCTCATGCGGGAACACGGGGTCCTCAAACGCGTCCTGTTGATCTACCGGGAGGGCATCCGCCGGATCAACGCCGGCGAACAGGTCCCCCAACAAGCCCTGCACGCCGGGGCCGGCATCATCCGAACCTTCATCGAGGAGTACCACGAGCGACTCGAAGAGCGGTACGTCTTCCCGCGCCTGGTCAAGGCCGGCAAGCTCACCGACACCGTCTCGGTGCTGCTCCAGCAGCACCAGCGCGGACGCGTCCTGACCGGCCGCATCCTGAACGCCACCGCCAGACCCACCCCCCAGCAGTCCCGTCGCGACCTGGTCACAAACCTGGCCGCCTTCATCCGCATGTACGAGCCGCACGAGGCCCGCGAGGACACCGTCGTCTTCCCCGCCATGCGCGACGTCATCCCGCCCAAGGAATGGCCGAGACCTTCGAGGACGAGGAACACCGCCGCTTCGGCGCGGCCGGCTTCACCGGCATCGTCGCGCAGGTCGCCGACATCGAAAAGACGCTCCGCATCTACGACCTGAACCAGTTCACCCCCCGCGTATGACGATTTCCCGGCCGGACGTTGAAGACTCGCCGGGCGCAGGCGCGCTGAGGCAATAGCCACGTTCAAGGGCTCAAACAGCCCCCGGTGGCCGTTCCGCCTCGGGCAGCACCTCCCGCGCCAACTCCAGCAATGCCCTGCGGTCCTCCGCCAGGCCTGCCACACCCGGCACGGACGCATATCTTCCCGTTCTCATCGAAAACGCGGTACGAGACCGGCTCGCACACTGATCCCGAGCCTCGGCGCCGTCCACGTACTTGCCCAACCGCGGACGAACTCGCCCACCAACGCCGCCACGGCAGCCTCACCGTCGGACACCACCCGGCAGACCTGCGCGCCGTGGACCCCATACCTGTGCCCACCGCACGCACCTCGCACAGCGACACCCGCCGGCAAATCGGAGCCCCGTCGGCCGGAACGCACAAAGGTCGCTCGGGGGCTTGCATCCGATACCTAGGTACAGGCTTACCGTCGAGGCATGGCTCACGACATTGCCCTTGACCAGGAATGGGTGCCCTCAGCCTGCACCTTGCCCACCAGCGAGCAGCCGCTGCGGGTGGCCGAGTTCGACGCCTTGTTCGCCGAGGCCGTGCAGGCCTTGTCTCGGCCGGAACACACCCGGCTACGCCTGGGGCTCGCCTTCACCCCGGACAATGCCGCCCGCGCCGCCGAGCTGGCGGCGCGGGAGAACAGTTGCTGCTCGTTCTTCACCTTCACCCTCACCATCTCCGCCGGCAGCCTGGCGCTGGAGGTGGCGGTGCCGCCGGAGCAGGCCGAGGTACTGGACGCGCTGCAGACCCGCGCGGGCGCGGCGGCCGCCGCATGACGAAGACACCCTCCAACCCCTCAGGGGACGGAAAGTGATGGATCGCATCACGCGTGAAGAGTTGCACGCGCTGCCGACCCCTGGAGCCGCGCATTTGGTGGAGCCCGGGCCGACCTTCGAGGACAGCCGCGCGAACGCATCCGCCGCAGCGGGGCGATCAGCGTGAGACAGGACATCGACGGGCCGTACCTGCGCAGCGGACAGGTAGCCGAACAGGCCGGAATCAACCTCCAGACCCTGCGCTACTACGAACGCCGCGGGCTGATCGCCGAACCGGCGCGCAGCCCCGGCGGGCACCGCGCCTACCCGCCCGAAACCGTCACCCTCCTGACCGTGATCAAAGCCGCCCAGCGGCTCGGCTTCACCCTGGCGGAGGTGGCCGAACTGATCGACACCGGCCGGCCCGGCCACCCCACCCCGGACCTGCGCGCCCGCGCCCAGGCCAAGATCACCGAGGTGGACGCACGAATCGCCGACTTGACCACCATCCGGGAAGCGCTGACCCAGGTGGTCAGCGCCGGCTGCGACAACCTGACCAACTGCACCTGCCCCGACTGCCCACTGCCGTTCGCCGACCTGGCCGCAGGCCGCGCCTCCAAGGAGAACTGACCACGTGAGCACCCCCCACGACCACCGCACGCCCACCGCTGTTCCCCTCACCATCTCCGGCGCCGTGCCGCCGGCGGCATGTGGTGGCTGCATCGCCGCCGCGCCTCGCGTGCAACTGCCACCGAGAAAGGCTGCGGCTGCGGATGCCGAGGATCCGCCACATCGTGACGACCACGGCGCCGACCCTTCCTCAGGAATGCGCTGTACTACCGGTCATGACGATCGTTCGCTCGTTGGTGCTGTTCGCCCTGGCCGCGCTCGCCGAGATCGGCGGGGCATGGCTGATCTGGCAGGGCGTACGCGAGCAGCGCGGCGTGCTGTGGATCGGGGCCGGCGTCCTCGCGCTGGGCATGTACGGATTCGTCGCCACGCTGCAGCCGGACGCCAACTTCGGCCGCATCCTGGCCGCCTACGGCGGCGTGTTCGTCGCCGGATCGCTGGCGTGGGGCATGGTCGTCGACGGGTTTCGTCCCGATCGTTGGGATGTTATCGGCGCGCTCGTCTGCCTGGCGAGAGTCCTGATGATCATGTACGCACCACGCGGCTGAGCCGATCCCAGCGCGCGCGGCCAGCGGGGCCTGGACGCTTCAGATGTCAACGATCTTGTTTAGTTCCAAGAACAGGCCCTGATTCACTGACCTTGATCGTTCGGGAACGCATAGGGAACGATCAACCGCAGTCCGCCGATGTCAGCCGGACATAAAACGAGAGGCCCGTCACCGCGTTTCCGCTGGTGACGGGCCTCTTCCCGCTGGTGTGGCAGGTGCAAGGTTCGAACTTGCGTAGGCTGAGCCGACGGTTTTACAGCTCGTGACTGTTCTTCCGGCGACATGTCTTCTGACCTGGTGGGCAGCACGTTCGCGCCCCCCTCGCCTCCATGATCATTGCACGCATATTGCACGTCACGGCAGACCGCGAAGATCTACGCTAAACCCGTGCCGCCATGTCTCGACGTCTACGTGTGGGTTCCGGAGCAGAGCCCCGAGGTCTTCGAGCGATTCATCGACAGCTACGTCAACGTGGACGAGCCTGGTGACGAGCGACTCCACGCTTTCACACGGGTTCATGTCCTGGGCATCGCGGACGACGCAGATGACAATGCCCTCGACGAGTTGCGCTCCGAAGACGGGGATGACGCCTTCACGCTCTACCTCAGGGCTCGCGACCACTACCAGGCCATGATCACGGTCACTCGTGACGGGGCGACCGTTCTCGGCCTCAGCGTGGACGCCCCCGACGACCTACTGGAAACGCTCAGACAGGCCGAACAACTCGTAGAACAGCTTCGACACGAGTTCTCTGCCCCGGCCGCACGTGCGGGGGTCGAACTGCCCCCGGCCGGCGACCGCTGCGAATGGCACGAAGAAGCACTCGTGCTGCTCCGCACGGGTGAGCTCGCCGCGCCTTGACAGACACCCACCGAACACGGCCACACGGCCACACGGCGGGCATGCGGAGCGTCAAGCGATCAAACAGTCGACGTGGTTGACGGCCACAGGAGGGCTTTACACATGGACCGGCCGAGAGATTTGGTCGAGTTGGAGGACCGATGGTTGCTGCCGTACCGCGGCATGCAGGTGATCCAGATCCGTGTGAGCTATCAACTGACGCTGCTATTGGACAGCGGAGCCCAAGTGGACGTGGAAACCGAAGCGGAGTTAAGCACACTGCGTGCGCCCGATCGAGTGAAGGCGCGCCTATTGCCTGAGCAACAGGATGTTGCACCGGCACTGGCTCTCTTCGGTGCGACGGTTCTCTCATCGGTCGCTTTCAAGTCCGGATCGCTGCGGCTGGTGTTCGATACCGGACTGCAACTGAAGGTGAAGCCCGACGCCCGCTATGAGGCGTGGAGTGCAATAGGCCCAGACGATGGCCGGCGCCTGGTTTGCCAGCCAGGCGGCGGCATCGCAGTGTGGCAATAAGAAGGCACGGTGGCGATCAGTAGGCGTGATCCTCAACGCGCCCGATGACCCGGCAGCCGGAGAGTGGGGCCGGCCTCAGCTCGGAGACCAACCTCAACCAGGTTGTCCGGTGAGCCGTGCTGAGGAACGAAGCGCGGATCGTCGATCGCCCCCAACCACGGACAAAGACCAGCCATGCTGTGGCGATCGTGAGGGCTGCATCTGTGCGGCGTCGCGGCAACCCCGGCGCGAAGGGTTCGGTCCGTGCGGCGGGGCAGGCGCGCAAAGCCCGGCCCGGTGTCCCGCCGCCGTCCGGGACCGGCCCCCAGGCCGCACG
>NZ_JBSFTC010000396.1:0-8493 GCF_053590415.1 Nonomuraea sp. NPDC003201 | reverse complement strand
GCCCGCCGAGCGCACCGGCCCCAAGCCCGGCATGATGCAGCCGCCGCCCGCCGAACGCACGGGGCCCAAACCGGGTCAGCTGCCACCTGCCGAGCGCACGGGGCCCAAGCCCGGCATGATGCAGCCGCCGCCCGCCGAGCGGACCGGGCCCACGCCCGGCGTCGGCCGGGTGCCGCAGCAGCCGCCGGCGCCCCACCCCGAGCGGACGGGTTCCGTGCCGCAGACCGGGATGGGGCCGCGGGGCCCGCATCCGGATCTCACCGGGCCGGTCCCCCACCACCAGACCGGGCAGGGGCCGATGCCCCACCACTCCGCCACCGGCCAGGGGCCGTTGCCGGGCTATCCGCCCGCCAAGCCCAAGCGGGGCGTCTTCGCGGGCTGCATGACCGCCTTGATCATCGCGTTCGCGCTGGTGGTGGGGCTGATCCTCGTGCTGATCTGGGTGCTGCGGCCCTCGTCGGCCGGCGAGGACGGGCCCGTGCAGGACGGCAAGCTGCGCTTCGCCGTCACCAGCACGAAGTGCCCCAAGCCCGTGAAGTCCGCGCAGACCCGCACGTGCCAGATCGGCGTGCGGGTCAGCAACGTCGGCCAGGAGGCCAGGGTGCTCTACCCGGGCCAGCAGAAGCTGGTCGACGAGGACAAGGAGTTACACGGCGGCACCAAGCTGCTCGACAAGGACGGCAAGGAGACCACGCCGATCCGCATCGAGGCGGGCCAGTCGTTCGCCGGCGCGCTGGTGTTCGAGCTGCCGAAGGACCTCGCCCCGGCCGCGCTCGAGGTGCACGACTCGGGGCAGAGCAACGGGGCCCGCCTCAACCTCGGCTGAGCCGTCTCTGAGCCGTCTCTGAGCCGTCTTTGGGGCGCCTCAGAACCCCTCGGACGGGGAGACCACGCCCTCCAGCGGGGCGCCGTCGCCGAAGCGCCGCACGTTGGCGGTGACGCGTTCGGTCAGGCCGCGCCAGTAGGAGGAGGGCGGGTTGGCGGAGTGGGGCGTGATGAGCACGTTGTCCAGGCTCCACAGCGGATGCCCGTCGGGCAGCGGCTCCGGGTCCGTGACGTCGAGCGCCGCGCCGCCGATGCGGCCCGCGCGCAGCGCGTCCACCAGCTCGTCGGTCACGACGAGGCTGCCTCGGGCGACGTTCACCAGCCAGGCGTCCTCGCGCATGAGCTCGAACTCCCGCTTCCCGAACATCCCCCTGGTCTCCGGCGTGGCCGGCGCCAGGACGACCACGTAGTCGGCCTCGGGCAGCACCTCGCGGTAGCGGGCGCGCGGCAGCACGAGGTCCGCGCCGGGCGCCTCGCCGCTGTCGGTGACCGCCAGGACCCGGCAGCCGAACGGCTCCATCATCCGCATGAGCACCCGCCCGATGCCGCCGTAGCCGACGATCGCGACCGTCGAGCCCGCGAACTCCCTGGACGTCTTCGGCCCCCACGTCCGGACCCTGGCCGCCTGGTACAGCCGGCGCGCGGCCGCCAGCATCAGCGCCATCGCGTGCTCGGCCACCGGCAGGCCGTAGGAGCCGGTGGCGGCGGTGAAGACCGGGCGCTCGGAGATCAGCCCGGCGTCGGCGAACCGCTCGATGCCCGCGCTCGGCAGTTGCACCCAGCGGATGCCCTCATGGAGCATCGGCCGCAGCTCCGCGGGACCGCCGCCGAAGAAGACGATCGCCTCGGCCTCCTCCAGCGGCACGACCCGGCCGCCCGCCTGACGCACCGCCTCGATGAGCACGGGCACCGGCTCGGGTCCGACATGGACGGCGACGGTCATGCTGGGGCCTCCTTCTCGCCACGGGATCATCAGCGTATCGGTGATGCCCGAGCACGACGTTCTCCGGTGCCAGCATCTCTTCAGCCTTCGTGGGTAGGTTGGGCCGGGTGTCCGCCGTCGCCGCCCAGCCCGTGACCACCCCCGTCCCCGCCGCCGCCCGGCTCGCGTGGCTGGACGCGCTCCGGGGGATCGGCGCGCTGGCCGTGGTGGCCGAGCACCTGCTGCCGTGGTTCCTGCCCCAGCTCAGGCCGTACTGGTTCAGCCTCGGCATCTACGGCATCCTCGTGTTCTTCCTGGTCAGCGGCTACATCATCCCCACGTCCCTGGAACGCCACGGCGACGTGCGCAAGTTCTGGATCAGCCGGTTCTTCCGGCTCTATCCCCTCTACCTCGGCGTGGTCGTCCTCGTGCTGGCCCTGGCCTGGTGGGTGCCGGTGCGGCCGGAGGTGCCCAGGGACGCCAGCGCGGTGGCGGCGCACGCGACCATGCTGCTCGACGTCGTGAACGTGGGCGGCGTGGCCGACACGATGTGGACGCTGTCGTACGAGATGATCTTCTACCTCCTGGTCACCGCGCTGTTCCTGATCGGGGGGCACGGCCGGAGCGGGCTGCTGTCGGTCTCGTTCGCGGCGGGGGCCGTGGCGGTGGGGCTGGTGGCGCCGGGGGCGGTGCTGACGGGCGGGTGGCCCGCCTACGTCTCCGCCGCGGTGTTCGCAGCCGGGCTGGCCTGCGTCGTGTGGGGGCGCCTGCGCACGGCCGCGGCCTGCGTGCTGGGGCTGATGGCGCTGACGCTGCTGCCGCTGAGCAGCCGGGTGCCGTGGCTCGCGGTGGCGGTGCTGGCGGTGATGTTCGCGGGGACGGCCATCCACCGGTGGGAGCGGGGCCACGGACGGCTGTGGCCGGTCGCGGTGGCCGCGGCGCTGGTGGGGGTCGCGCCGCTGTGGGCCGTCCAGGGCGGCTGGTGGTGGGTGCGGGCCGACGTGTGGCTGACGACGATCGCGCTGGCCGGGGCCACGTTCGCGGCGGGGATGGCGCTGCGGGGGCGGCGGCTGCCCAGGGTGCTGACCTGGCTCGGGCTGATCAGCTACTCGCTCTACCTGGTGCATCACCCGCTGCTGAAGTATTTCGTGGCGATCACCGGTGACCTGCGGCGGGCGGAGCCGGCGTACCAGCTCATGATGGCGGCGCTGGCCCTGACCGTGGTGCTGGCCGCCAGCGCGCTCACCTACAGATACGTCGAACGGCCCATGCAGGCGCTGGGCCGCCGCCTCTCAGGCGGGCGCGCCCGCCGGCTCCAGAGCGAGGGCGATCGCGGGGTGGCTCGACAGGACGCGCGACACGACGGGGTCCTCGGCCATGAGGAAGCCCAGGTGCCGGACCGCGTGCGCGACCACGTTGGCCAGAGCGACGCGCTCAGGTGACGGGGTCGCGGGCGCCTCGCCCCTGGCGATCTCCAGCTCGGGCACCTCGACCGCGGGCAGCCACGGCGCCGGGTCCGGGCAGATCGCATAGGTCAGGACGACCCCGCCGTCCGGCTCGTATCGCCAGCTCGTGGAGTGCACGACGGTCCCCGGGTCCTCGGCCGCGACCCCGCTGAGCCGGCGGGCCGCCTCGTCGGGGCTCTCCCCTCGCCGCGGCCGGGTCAGGGCATGCCGGTAGGACCAGCGATTGTCGGTGCCCACCCGTAGCATGAGCGTCTCAACCAGGATCACGTGTCTTCCCGTCACCGCCACCAACTTACTGCCAATCATATGCAAGTACGTCTCAGACGCATTGTCGCAACGCTCTTGAAAGCCGTGGCGGGCCCGAATGTAGTCGATGACATGCGAGAGAGGGGCCGACAGCCATGCCGGGTTTGCTGGTGTTGATGGGATCGGGCGAGACGAGCCCGACCATGGTCGAGATCCACCGCGCGGCGGCGCGTTCGCTGCGCGCCGGGGCGCGGGCCGTGCTGCTCGACACTCCCTACGCCTTCCAGGAAAACTCCGCCGACATCTCCGCCCGCGCCCGCCGCTACTTCGCGCGCAGCGTCGGCCTGGAGGTCGAGGTGGCGGCCGGGATCACGGGCGCCGACTGGGTCTTCTCGGGTCCCGGCAGCCCGACGTACGCGCTCGACCGGTGGGCCGGCTCGGGCGTGGCCGGCGACCTGCGCGCCCGCATCCGCGCGCGCGAGGGGGTGACGGTGCTGGCCTCGGCCGCCGCCTGCACGGCGGGCCTGGCCACCGTGCCGGTCTACGAGATCTACAAGGTAGGCGCGGATCCCCATTGGCGCGAGGGCGTCGACCTGCTGGATCCGCTCGGGCTGCGGGCCGTGCTGATCCCCCATTTCGACAACGCCGAGGGCGGCACCCACGACACCCGCTACTGCTATCTGGGCGAGCGCCGGCTGTCCCGCATGGAGCGCGAGCTGCCGCCCGGCACCGCCGTCCTGGGCCTCGACGAGCACACCGCCCTGATCATCGACCTCGAGACCGAGTCGGTGCGGGTGGCGGGCCGGGGCGGCCTGACCGTCCGCCTGCCCGGCTCCACGACGGTCCTGCCCACGGGCACCCACACCGACCTGGCCGAGCTGCGCCGCCTGGCCGAGGGCGGCCCCGGCACGGGCGCCGTCACCCCGCCGCCCCCGGCGGACCCCGCTCCGGCCGAGGTGACGCTGGAGGAGACGATCCACACGTGCGAGGAGCTGTTCAAGGCGGCGGTGGCCCGTCCGGACCTGGTGGCGGCGGCCCAGGCGGTGCTCGACCTGGAGGCCGAGATCGTCAAGTGGGCGGCCGACACGGAGGAGGACGCCGGTGGGGTCGACCAGGCGAGAGAGCTGATGAGGCTGCTCATCGCCCGCCTCGGCGAGCTCGCCTCCTCCGCCCGCCTCCGCTCGCAGAGCCTCCCTTCCCTGGTGGAGCCCCTGCTGGTGCTCCGCACCCGGCTGCGCGAGGAGGGGCGGTACGAGGTGGCGGACGCGGTGCGGGCGGCGATGCAGGAGGGCGGGATCCTCGTGGAGGACACCCCGGACGGGCCCCGCTGGACCTGCGCCTCCTGAGACATCCGGCGGACACCTGTTTCGGCTGAGCGCTAGAACGTCCTGGCGATCTGGCGGGCGCGTTCGTCGGCCTGCTTGCGCTCGGCCTCGTACGAGCCCGTCAGCGTCGGGTGGTGGCGGATCTCCTGGATGTCGGCGATGCCGGCCCAGCGGAGCCAGTCGTCGAAGTAGGTCGACTGGAAGTCATTGCCGAACTCCGGCCCGAGGCCGGGACCCCAGACGGCGCTGGTGTAGACGACGGCGGCGCGCTTGCCGGTCAGCAGGCCGCGGTATCCGGTCTCCGGGTGCACGTCGAAGACCATCGCCGGCTGGCTGACCACGTCGATGAACTGCTTCAGCTTGTACGGCACGCCCCCGTTCCACATCGGCACGCTGAAGAGGTAACGGTCGTAGGAGTCGAAGCGCTCGAACGTCCGCACGGCCGCCGCCCACGCCTCCGCCTGCTCCCCCTCGGGCACGCCACCACCGAACACGGTCATCTTCGCGCCCGCGGCGGCCGGGCCGAACTCGGGGAGCGTGCCGTCCCACAGGTCGAAGTGATCGACCGTCGCACCGGGCCGGGCGGCGCGGTACTCCTCGACGAACGTCCGCGCGATGCCCAGCGAGATCGACTCGCCTCCGCGGGGGGAGGCGGAGATGTGCAGCAGTCTGCTCATGATTTCACGTCCTTTCCGGACTGTGGTCCGATTACTGCACCCGAAGATACGGACTGCAGTCCGATTGGTCAAGTGGCGGCGCGACGGGCGTACTGCGGGCGCAGTAGAGCGGATGGGTACCACGGGATGAGGGACTTCGCCCAGGTCAGGCCTAACGTTTGAAAGGTGCGTACGGTGACCTGGCTGAGACGGGAACTCCTGTCCCGGCCCTATGCGGCCGACACCGTCCTGGCCGTGTGCGTGTATGCGATGACGCTGCTGGCGCCGGGCGCTCCCCCGCCGCCCGGCGCGGAATGGCACGACCCGATGCGGCCCCTCACCGCGTACGACATCGCGCTGGCCGCGGTCGTCTGCGGCGCGCTGGTCTTCCGGCGGCGGTGGCCCCACGCCGTGCTCGCCGTCACGGTCACCGGGTTCGCCGCCTATGCCATGATCGACGGCGGGCGGAACGTGCTGGACCTGGGGTCGGCGATCGCGATGTACACGGTGGCCTCCCGATGCCCGCGCCGGCACGCGTGGATCTACGGCGGGCTCGCCGCGCTGGTGGTCGCCGTGGCCAGGATCGTGTTCGGCGACAGCACGTGGCTGGCGCCCGAAGTGCTGGCGCCGATCGCGGCGATCGGCATGGCCACCGCCGTCGGGGACTCGATGCGCAGCCGCCGGGCGTACGTGGCCGCCATCGAGGAGCGGGCGCGCAGGGCCGAGGAGACGCGCGAGGAGGAGGCCGAACGCCGGGTCATGGAGGAACGGCTGCACATCGCGCGGGAGCTGCACGACGTCCTCGCCCACCACATCGCGCTGATCAACGTGCAGGCGCAGGTCGCCGCGTACATGCTGGAGAGCGAACCCGAGCAGGCCCGCGCGGCGCTGGGCCATGTCCGCGAAGCCGGCAAGGAGGCGCTGGACGAGCTGCGGACGACGGTGGGGCTGCTGCGCCGGCCGGGCAGCCGCGACGAGCTCCTGACCGAGCCCGCGCCGGGGCTGGAGGGGCTGCCGGAGCTGGTCGACTCCTTCACCGCCGCCGGGCTGAAGCTGGGCCGGCTGCTCTACGGCGATCCGAGGCCGCTGCCCGCCCCTGTGGACCTCGCCGCGTTCCGGATCGTCCAGGAGGCGCTGACCAACGTGAGCAAGCACGCGCCGCGGGCGACCGCCACCGTGCGGATCGAGTACGCCGCCGACGAGGTGATCGTCACCGTGACCGACGACGGTCGTGGCGGTGCGGGCGGGATCTCCCCCGGGTTCGGTCACGGCCTGATCGGCATGCGGGAGCGGGCGCTGTCGGTCGGCGGCGCGTTCCTCGCCGGGCCCGTGGACGGCGGCGGGTTCCGGGTGCACGCCGTGCTGCCCACCTCCAGGGAGAACAGGCGATGACCGTCAACGTGCTGCTGGCCGATGACCAGGCGCTGGTCCGCGCGGGGTTCCGGGTGCTGATCGACTCGGCCCCCGACCTGCACGTGGTCGGCGAGGCCGCCAACGGTCACGACGCCGTACGGCTGGCGCGGGAGACCATGGCCGACGTGGTGCTGATGGACGTCCGCATGCCCGGGATGGACGGTCTGGCCGCGACCAGGGAGATCACCTCCGACGAGGCCATGGCCGGGGTCCGGGTGCTGGTCCTGACCACGTTCGAGATCGACGAGTACGTCTTCGCCGCGCTGCGGGCGGGCGCCAGCGGCTTCCTCGGCAAGGGTGTGGAGGCCGGCGAGCTGCAGGAGGCCATCAGGGTGGTGGCCAGGGGCGAGGCGCTGCTGTCGCCGTTGGCGACCAGCCGGCTGATCACCCGCTTCCTGGCCGGCCCCGGCGTCTCGGCCCAGCACGTGCCCGAGGACCTCGCCGTGCTCACCGAGCGCGAACGGGAGGTGATGACCCTGGTCGCCTGCGGGCGTACCAACGACGAGATCGCCGACCTGCTGGGGATCAGCCGGGTGACCGCCAAGACCCACGTCAACCGGGCCATGACCAAGCTGAAGGCGCACGACCGCGCCCAGCTGGTGATCATCGCCTACGAGACCGGCCTGGTCCGCCCCCAGGCCCGCTGATCGGCCGGGAACCGCGGGCGCGGTAGGCCCGCGCCCACGTCTACTGCGATCGCCGCAGTTCAGAACCCTCCTCCAGGCGGACGTTCTCCCCGGGGCGAGGCCACGAGGCTTGAGGGGTGACCACGACGGCCACGGCGCGGATCGCGCCCGGCGTCGTGCCGATCGCCGGTGACGGAGCCATCCCGCCGTGCGATCTGACATCCCTGCGAAGAGAAGTGGACAGCGATGACCGACACCACCTGCGGCCAGGGCGTCCTGCGCGACTTTCGGCGCTCGGAGCTGCCGAATCCCACGGTCGAGATCGTCATCCCCGTCTACAACGAGGAGCGCGCGCTCCCGGGATGCCTGCGCACCCTTCACGCGCACCTCCGTGAGCGGATGCCGTTCCCCTGGCGGATCACCGTGGCGGACAACGCGAGCCGTGACCGGACGCTGGAGGTGGCCCGGGAGCTGGCCGCCGAGCTGCCCGGCACGGACGTGGTCCACCTCGACAGGAAGGGGCGTGGGCTCGCACTTCGTACGGTGTGGGGCGCGAGCGAGGCCGACATCGTCGTCTACATGGACGTCGACCTGTCCACGCGCCTGGACGGGCTGTTGCCGCTGATCGCCCCGCTCGCCAGCGGCCACTCCGACCTCGCCATCGGCAGCCGGCTGGCCTCCGGCGCGCGCACCGTGCGCGGGCCGCGCCGCGAGCTGATCTCCCGCTGCTACAACGCGATCATCCGGCTCACCCATGGAGCCCGGTTCAGCGACGCGCAGTGCGGCTTCAAGGCCGCCCGTACGGACGTGCTCGGCCCGCTGCTCGAAAGGACGCAGGACGACGCCTGGTTCTTCGACACCGAACTGCTGCTGCTCGCCGAGCACAACGGGCTGCGCATCCACGAGGTCCCGGTCGACTGGGTCGAGGACGTCGACACCCGGGTCGACGTCGTCGGCACCGCCGTGGACGACCTGCGCGGGCTGTGGCGGGTGGCCCGCATGAAGGCTTCGGGC
>NZ_JBSFTC010000395.1:0-8529 GCF_053590415.1 Nonomuraea sp. NPDC003201 | reverse complement strand
GCTCCTCCGGTCAGCGAGCCGGCGCCGAGCTTCCTCTCGACGCCGCCTCCGCCGGTACGCAAGGAGTCGGAGCGGATCGTCCCGCCGCCCCCGCCACGGGGCTGGCGGCGCTGCTGCTTGCGCTCCGTGGCCGCCGACGGGGCGATGTCGTCGTCGTCCGAAGCCAGGTCGGGCGACTGGAAGATCACCGTGAACGGGTTCGGCGGGACGATCCGCTCCGACTCCTTGCGTACCGGCGGAGGCGGCGTCGAGAGGAAGCTCGGCGCCGGCTCGCTGACCGGAGGAGCGGGCGGGGCCTCGGCGACCGGCACCTGGTCGGCGGCGCGGCGGGAGCGGGTGCTCTTCGCCGGCGCCTCCTCGACGGTGTCGGCCTCGGGGGCCGCCGTGACGGCGGCCGCCCGCCGCGGCCGGGTGGCCTTGACGGGTGCCTCGGGGGCCTCGGCGAGCGCCTGCTCGATGGCGGACGAAGCCGCCCCCCTCCGCGTACGCGTCCGCTTCGGCTCGGCGGCCGCCTCGATCTCGTCCGTCGAGAAGATCGCGGGAGTCTCCTCCGTCTTGGCATCCACGAGCTCGACCTCCTGAGTCTCGACGGCTGCGGTCTCAGCCAGCTCCTTGCCACCACGGGTGCGGCGGCGCTGGCGCGGCGTACGGGCAGGGCGCTGTTCGCGCTGTTCGCGCTCTTCGCGCTCGTCGCGGCGACGGCCGCCACGAACACGTGCCCTGCCGGTCTCCCCGAGATCCTCGAGGCGCTCCGCGGACAGCCCGGCACGCGATCGGCTCGCGTGCGGCAGGACGCCCTTGGTGCCCTCGGGGATGTTCAGCTCGGAGTAGACGTGCGGTGAGGTGGAGTAGGTCTCCTCGGGCTCGGCGAACTCCAGCCCGAGCATCTGGTTGATCATCTTCCAGCGGGTCAGCTCCTCCCACTCCACGAACGTGACCGAGATGCCCGTGCGCCCGGCCCGGCCGGTGCGGCCGATGCGGTGCACGTACGTCTTGTCGTCCGTGGGGCAGTCGTAGTTGACCACGTGGGTGACGTCGTCGATGTCGATGCCGCGGGCCGCCACGTCGGTGGCCACCAGCACGTCGATCTTGCCGTTGCGGAACGCGCGCAGGGCCTGCTCGCGCTGGCCCTGGCCGAGGTCGCCGTGCACGGCCGCCACGGCGAAGCCGCGCGTGTCGAGCTGTTCGGCGACCATGTCGCAGGCCCGCTTGGTCTCGCAGAAGACCATCGTGAGCCCGCGGCCCTCGGCCTGCAGCAGCCGCCCGAGGATCTCGATCTTGTCCATGCGGTGCGCGCGCCACACGAGCTGGCGCACCTGCGGCGTGGTCTCACCCTCGCCGCTCTCGTGCTCGGCGCGTACGTGCGTCGGGCGGTTGAGGTACTTACGGGACAGCGTGACGATCTCGCCCGGCATGGTCGCCGAGAACAGCATCGTCTGCCGCTGTCCGGGGATCAGGTTGAAGATCCGCTCTACGTCGGGCAGGAAGCCCAGGTCGAGCATGCGGTCGGCCTCGTCGAGCACCAGGGTCGTGACCTGGCTCAGGTCGAGGTGCTTCTGCTTGACCAGGTCGAGCAGGCGTCCGGGGGTGCCGACGATGACGTCGACCCCGGCCTTGAGCGCCTCGATCTGCGGCTCGTACGCGCGCCCGCCGTAAACGGTCAGAACCCGGGACCCGAGCTTGCCGGCGGCGGTGACGAGGTCTTCGCTGACCTGCGTGGCCAGCTCGCGGGTCGGTACGACGACGAGCCCGCGGGGCTTCTTGCGGTTCTTGCGCGGCTTGCCGATGCTCTGGAGCATGGCGATGCCGAACGCGTAGGTCTTGCCCGTGCCGGTGCGCGCCTGACCGATGAGGTCCTGGCCGCTCAGGGCGAGCGGGAGAGCCATCTCTTGGATGGGGAACGGTGTGACGATGCCCTCGGTCTCGAGGGCATCGGCGATCTCAGGTGTGACTCCGAGGTCTCGGAAAGTCGTCAGCGTGGCCTGCCTCAGTTCTCAAATGAAGGCGGGCCTGCCGGGACCGACGGGCATGAACAGCCCTCGTTACGTGGGTCCTCGCGGTAGAGCCAGCCCTCTCGCGTCATCAGCGACCGCGCACCCGGAAGTGGGGGTATTCGGGAGAAACCCCCGAATTTACACAGTGCGGTCGCACTTTCACAGAGCAGTGTACTCGATACCACAACGCTGGCCGAGCTTACGTATGTTCCCGAAGATTCGCGGAAGTACGCTGCCTCCCATGAAGGAGTCTCCAGGAGTCGTCGATCTGCTCGGGGTGCTCGCCTACGCCGAGCTTAGTGCGTACGCGCGGATGACCGAGGACGCCGCCACGCTGGCGCCCTCGCTGGCCGACCGCGCGGCGCTGAGCGAGCTGGCCGTGACCGAGTACGCCCATTTCCGCCTGCTGCGTGACCGCCTGGCCGAGTTCGGGGCCGATCCCGACGAGGCGATGTCGCCGTTCGTCGGCGCGCTCGACGCCTGGCACACGCAGACCAGGCCGGCCGACTGGCTGCAGGCGCTGGTCAAGACGTACGTCGGGGACGGCATCGCGCTCGACTTCTACCGCGAGGCGGCCAGGCACCTCGATCCCTCGATCGCCAAGCTGGTGGACGAGGTGCTGGTGGACGAGGGGCGCTCGCAGTTCGCGGTCGAGCGGGTCAGGGCCGGGATCGAGGCGTCGCCCGCGCTCGCCGGACGGCTGGCGCTGTGGGCGCGCCGGCTCGTCGGCGAGGCGCTGAGCCAGGGGCAGCAGGTGGCCTCGGCACGGCCCGAGCTGGCGTTGTTGCTGGTGTCGGGGGAGGGCGCCGCCGATATTTCCCGACTTTTCGCGACGTTGACGGAGGCCCACAACAAACGCATGGCCGCCCTGGGCCTCTGACCGTCCCCAGGCGCCGCTGTCGGAGGCGTCGGGCCGGCGGGATGCGGGGTTGTGCGGACCGGGGCGCGTGCAGCAGCCGCCCGACGCGCACGGTCGGCGGGCTGTGGGTAGGGGGTGGCGGGGCGTGGTGAGGTGTTCAGGCGCAGGGTGAGCGGGCCGGGCTCTTGTGGCGGATGCTGGGTGCGGCCTGCCCCCTGGGACGGGCCGGGCTCTTGCGGTGGCCGGTGGGCGCGCACTGTCCTCTGGGACAGGGCGGACGCTGGGTGCGCACTGCCCCGCGAGCCCGGGGCGATCGTGCGCGGTCGCCACGCGCCGACCTCTCGCGGCCGCGCTGCCCCACGGGTGCGGGGCGATCGCCGGGGGTGGTGGCAAGCCCTGGGAGGGGTACGGCGGGTGAGCCGTACCCCCAGGTCAGGAAACTCCTAGAGGGTGCCGCCGAATCCGACGGGCCGGGACTGGTCCTCACCGATCTCAACGAAACCGATCGAGGCCACCGGCATCACGACCCGCCTGCCCTTCACGTCGGTCAGGGCGAACACGCCACGCTCCACCGACAACGCGTTCCTGATCTCCTCTTCGACCTGCTCGGCGGAGAGTTCGGTCTCGACAACGATTTCGCGGTGTACGGAGCGTACGCCGATCTTGACTTCCATCGTGGCTCCCTAGTCGACGGGCTGGCTCACTCCCATCGTGGCGGCTCGAAGCCGGGAAAAGGGCAAATGATCGCGCCCAGCGAACGGGTTATGCCGTACGCGGAAAACCGCTGATGCCGCGCCAGGCCAGCCGGGCCATGAGTTGTTCGGCCGCGTCCTTCGGGATCGAGCCGTGCTGGGTCACCCAGTAGCGGGCGCTCACCTCGGCCATGCCGACCAGCCCCACGCCGAGCAGGTGCGCCTCGTCGCTGGTGCAGCCGGTGTCCTCCTGGATGAGCACGGAGACCATCTCCGCGCACTCCTGCAGCGAGCGTTCCACGCGCTGCCGCACCGGCGCGACGTTGCGCAGGTCGGACTCGAACACCAGCCGGAACGCCTCGCCCTGCGTGGAGACGAAGTCGAAGAACGCGCTGAACGTGGCCTGCACGCGGAGTTTGTTCTCGTGGGTGGAGGCCAGCGCCTCGCGGCAGCGGTTGACCATGTCGTCGACGTGGAGGTCGAGCAGCGCCAGATAGAGCTCGAGCTTGCCGGGGAAGTGCTGGTAGAGCACCGGCTTGCTGACCCCCGCGCGATCGGCGATCTCGTCCATGGCGGCCGCGTGATAGCCGTTCTCCACGAACACTTCCTGCGCGGCGCTCAGGAGCTGCCGGCGGCGGGCGAGTCGGGGCAGCCGGGTGCCCCGGGGCTTCGCGTCCGGGGTTGCGGTCACGCGGGTCTCCATAGGTCTCTCAGCGGGCTGTGCGGACATCCTACGTGCGGGCAGAGCAGATGTTCATTGCCTTGCTCCGCTCCCCAGTCCGGGCAACGGCGCTCCTCCGCGCCACGAGGCGGGCTCGGGCGGAGCCGTAATCAGCGATATTCGTCGTCGTCGAGATCCACCACGCGGTCCTGATCGGCCGCGTCGGCGGGGTCGACCTCGAGCGGCAGCTCGCGGCGCTGCCTCCCGGCGCTCTGGCGGATCTCGAAATGCTGCTCCGCGGCGTCGGCCTCGGGCGTCTCGATCGGCAGCTCTGCCTCGTCCTGGTCGTAGGAGAGCTCGTCCCCGCGTGTGTCCATCTCCGACATCTTCTGGTCCCCCTCTTGGTGTGGACGGCACCAGCCTACGCCCGGCCGAAAAGGTCGCCGTGTTTCTCCACTCTGGCGAGTACGTCGGCCGCCGTGAACACCAGCTCCTCAGGCCGTTCGCAGCCCTCGACCTCCGTCCACTTCAGCGGTGTCGAGACGGCCGGCAGCTCCCTGGCCCGCAGCGAGTAGGGCGCCACGGTGGTCTTGGCCGGGTTGTTCTGGCTCCAGTCGATGAACACCTTGCCGGGCCTGGCCTTCTTCGCCATCACGCTGACGACCTGCCGGGGGTGCTCCTTCTCGAGGAGCCGGGCCAGCCTCTTGGCGTACGCGGAGGGCTCCTCGCGGCAGTCCCAGTCGGCGTACAGCTGCATGCCCTTGTTCCCGCTGGTCTTCGGCAGGGCGGTGAGCCCGTCGGCCGCCAGCACCTCGCGCAGCATGAGGGCCACCCGGCAGCATTCGACGATGGTCGCGGGCGGGCCGGGGTCGAGGTCGAACACGAGCGTGTCGGGCGGCAGCGCCTCGCCGTCCTCGTCCACGCGCCACTGGGGCACGTGCAGCTCGAGCGCGGCGAGGTTGGCGTAGTAGACGAGGGTGGGCAGGTCCTCGATGACGGCGAAGTCGATGGCCTCGCGGTTCTTGGTGCTGCCGGGGACGGGGAGCTTGACCCGCCTGACCCAGTCCGGGGTGTGGTCGGGGGCGTTCTTCTCGAAGAAGGACTGGCCGCCGACGCCGTTCGGGTAGCGCTTGACGGTCAGGGGCCGGCCCCGGAGGTGGGGGAGGAGCACGGGGGCCACGCGGCTGTAGTAGTCGATGACCTCGGCCTTGGTGAAGCCGTACTCGGGGTAGAGGACCTTGTCCAGGTTGCTCAGCGTCAGAGCTCGCCCGTCGACCTTTACCGGCACCTTCGCCGGGCTGTTCACAGCGTCACCTCCGAGGGGAGCTTGTCGGGGCGCAGGCCACGCCACACGGGGTGGCGCAGCCGCTGCTCGTCGGTCCACATCGTGTAGGCCACCTCCCCGACCAGATCCGGCCTAACCCACCGATTTCGCCACGGGACCGCGTTGCTGAACGGGCTGTGCGGGACCTCCAGCGGCCGCATCCGCCGGTGGAGCTCGTCGAGCACGGTGTCGGTGAACCCGGTCCCGACGTGCCCCACGTACGCGAGCCCCCGATCGGTGAACATCCCCATCACCAGCGAGCCGATCCCGCCCGCCCGGCGCCCCTTGCCGGGCTTCCAGCCGCCGATCACGACCTCTCTGGTACGCAGGTGCTTCACCTTGATCCACCACGGGGACCGGGTGCCCGGCCGGTAGGGGGAGTCCAGCCGCTTGGCGACCACACCCTCCAGGCCCTGCTCGGAGGTGGCCGTGAGCAGGTCGGAGTCGCCGGGGAAGTACGGGGGCGCGCCGACGTCCAGCTCGTCGAGCAGCGCCCGCCGGTCGCGGTAGGGCAGGTCGAACATCGGCGTGCCGTCGAGATAGAGCAGGTCGAACGGCATGTACGTGATGGGGTACAGCTCCAGCATGACCGGCTCGGGATCGGTCAGGTGCATCCTGTGCTGCAACCGCTCGAAGCTGGGCCTGCCGCGTTTGTCGAGCGCGACGACCTCGCCGTCGATGATCGCGTTCTTGATCCCGAAACCGGATATTTCCGGATACCTCCGCGTGTATTCGACCCCGTGCCGCCCCGTCACCCTCAGGCCGCCGTCAAGATGGACGACGGCGCGGATGCCGTCCCACTTGACCTCCAGTCCGTACCTCTCGCGATCGGGCGGTAGTTCCCCAGGTACGGCCAGCATCGGTTCGACGGGGTATGGCATTGGTTGCCCCATGACGGGTATGTGCCCATTGGCGAACGATTGAGAGCTGAGGAGTGACCATGCGCAGCATCTGGAAAGGTGCGATCTCCTTTGGCCTGGTCACGATACCCGTCAAGCTCTATTCCGCCACCGAGCAGAAGGACGTGACGTTCCACCAGGTCCATCGCGAGGACGGCGGCCGGATCCGCTACAAGCGCGTGTGCACGCAGGACGGCGAAGAGGTGCCGTACTCCGACATCGCCAAGGGCTACGAACTGCCGACGGGCGAGATCGTCGTGCTCACCGACGAGGACTTCGAGCATCTGCCGCTGAGCACGTCCCGCAGGATCGACGTCCTCCAGTTCGCCCCGGCCGAGCAGATAGACCCGATCTACTTCGCCAAGTCGTACTACCTGGAGCCCGACGCGCAGGGGGCGAAGCCGTACGTGCTGCTGCGCAACGCCCTGGAGAGCTCGGGTCAGGTGGCGGTGGTCAAGGTGGCGCTGCGCCAGCGCGAGTCCCTGGCCACGCTGCGGGTACGGGACGGCGTCTTCGTCCTGGAGACCATGCTCTGGCCCGACGAGATCCGCACGCCGGACTTCGGCTTCCTCGAGGAGGACATCGAGGTACGGCCTCAGGAGCTCCAGATGGCCGAGTCCCTGATCAGCACCATGGAGTCGGACTTCGACCCGAGCGAGTACCACGACACGTACCGCGAGGCGCTGCAGCAGGTGATCGAGGCGAAGGTGGCGGGCAGGGAGGTCATCCCGGCCCGCGAGGAAGAGGAAGCCGGACCGGCGGTCGACCTCATGGCCGCGCTGCGCGCCAGCGTGGAGGCCGCGAAGCGGGAGCGTGAGGGCGGGGCCGCCAAGCCCAAGAAGGCCGCCGCCAAGTCCAAGGACGAGGAGAAGGCTCCCGCCAAGCGCAAGCCCCGCAAGACGGCCTGAACACCTCTCTCAGCGGTTCCACATGCCTCCGTAAGGGAGGCGCTCCACGGCCTCGCCGACGCTTCTCGCGTCGAGCCTCTGGCCGCCTTTCTCAGGCATTCACCCCGCCGCGAGGTGGGGTTTTTCGTGCTGCCCTCCGGGACTCTTCGGCGCGATCACCGAATAGGACATATCCGGATAAGTCGTGTCATTTCGCTCTATAAATCTTTAATGCAAGCAATAAGATTGTTAATGCATAGCAAAACCGGCTAGGTGCCGTTTGTTGGGCTGCTGTCTGGAAATGACACATCATGGATGGCTCTTCGGCAGGCGTCCAAGACCTCTTTCCGGGTAACCGGAAATGTCGAGAACGGGGCAATCGATCCTTTAGGGGGAAAACGCAATGCCCAAGCTCAAGACTGTTTTCGCGGGTCTCGCCGTCAGCACGGCGCTGACCGGTGGCGTGGTAGCCGCGGGCGCGGCCACGACTTCGGCCAGCGCCGGCGCCGCCGCTCAGGTCAAGTCCGCCGCCTCCGTCCTCGCCAATGGCTGCGGCGGCGGGGGCTGGCGCCGCTGCGGCTGGGGCGGCGGCGGCTGGGGCGGCGGCTGGGGCTGGCGTCGTCACCACCAGAACAGCCGCGTGCGGGTCAACGTCCACAACCGGAACATCAACATCAACCGGTTCGAGCGCGAGCGCGAGCACCGCGAGCACGACCACCACCACAACAACGGCGACAACTGGTCATAGCCGTGTGCTGACGGCGCGGGGATGACCGCGTTCTCGCGGTTGGGGGATTTCCCCGCGCCTCCACGGCAGCCTTTCGAAAAGGGCTCCCCAGACCTCAGGGCTGGGGAGCCCTTGCTGTGTCCGGATCTATGTGAGGGTGCGGCGTTTGCGCAGAATCATGGGGATGTCTGTGGTGGGCCAAATGACGGCAATTCCAGTTTGCTTGCTGTTTCAGCCGGAAATATGCATGATGCGGATGATTCGTTAAGGATCATCCGGGGCGTTTCCTAGTCGATCGGGTTTTTGGGGGTTGGCCGGGAACGTGAGGAACGGGGCAATCGAACCTGTAGGGGGAAAACGCAATGCCCAAGCTCAAAAGTGTTATGGCCGGTTGAAAAGGATTACGGTTACGGTGCGTAAAGAAAGATCCACATCGCTATCCTCACCACAAGGCCACATGTCACTTCCCCCAAGGGTGCGGCAGGG
>NZ_JBSFTC010000394.1:0-8530 GCF_053590415.1 Nonomuraea sp. NPDC003201 | reverse complement strand
CCTCAGCCAGCTGAGCCCAATCGACTACGAGAAGACGACAGATAGCCTGAAGACTGCCGCCTGAGATCGGTGTCCACGCTCAGGGGGAAACTCCCCCTTGTCGGTGTCCTTCGTTGTGGTTCGGAGTGTGATGGCGCATGCGCCGTATCTCGTCATGGCGTCATTCGGCTGGGATGATCCTTGTACTTACCGGTCTGACGCCTGGCCTGCTTGTATTGCCGGCGCCGTCAGTTGCGGCCGCTTCAGTGATGGGCGTGGTCGATGATGCCGACGCCTTACTGGTGACGCCGCAACAAATGATGGAGTCGGCTGCGGGATTGCCGCCGCTGTTGCCCGCGACCGAGGTCCCGGCTGCGGCGGAGGCCTCGGATGGGTGGCGGCCTGAGGTGAAAGCGCCCAAGGGAGCGGTGCCGCTGGAGGACCGGACAGTGGACGCGGCGGCGCGAGAGTCGGATGAGGGCAGTCTGCCGGCCGGAGTGTTGCGGGCTGAGGCGGCGGATCGGGCGGCGCTGACCGTTGCGGGTTTCACGGATCTGTACCCGAAGTCGGGGTATCTGGTTGATTCATTGACGCCGGTATTGCGGGCGCGGGCGCAGAGCATGGCCGTCATTGCCCCACTGTCGTATTCGTTCAAGGTGTGTGATGTCGAATCGATGTCCGGCACCGGGTGTACGACGTCGGGTTACGTGCCGGGCAACGGCAACAGCTGGAGCGTTCCGGCCGGGAAGCTGGTGTGGGGCAAGCAGTACTGGTGGACGGTCACGGTCAAGGACTCCTCCGACTCCTCCACCACCACCTCGTCAGTGCTAACGTTCGTCACCGGGGTGCGCCAGCCAGCGGTGACGTCGACGCTGGCCGGCAGCGGGATCGCTGGGCAGGAGTTCAACCAGCAGACGGGCAACTACACCACAATCGCGGCGGATCTGACGGTGACGACGGTGGGGCCGCCGTTGTCAGTGGTGCGCACCTACAACAGCATGGATCCGCGTACGGATGGCATGTTCGGGGCGGGCTGGTCGACGCGCTGGGACATGAAGGTCGTCAAGGAGGTGCGCGGCAGTTCGACGTCCGCGCTGGTGACGTATCCGGATGGGCGGCAGGTGCGGTTTCAGGCGAACGGGGATGGGACGTTCCAGCCGCCGCCGGGCATGTACGCGACGCTGGCCGAGGAGAGCGGCGGCGCCTGGCGGCTGATGGACAAGACGTCCGTTATCTACAGGTTCGACGGCCAGGGCAAGTTGACGTCGATCACGGACGGGCGCAATCGCGCGCAGCAGTTGACCTACGACGCAGCCGGGAAGCTGGCCAAGGTGACCGGTGCCGGGGGCCGGTCGGTGACGTTCACCTGGCAGGGCAACCAGGTGGCCACAGTTTCCAGCGACCCGGTAGATGGTCTGGCGCTGACCTGGACCTATGGCTACGACCAGGGGCGGTTGACACAGGTGTGTGCGCCGGTGACGGCGCCGAACTGCACCAGCTATGAGTACGGCGGCGGGTCGTTGTATCGCAGCAGCGTGCTGAACTCTGACCCGTTCGGCTACTGGCGCTTGGGGGAGAACTCGGGCACGAGCGGCGAGGACCTGGGCACCGGTGCCGGGGACCTGACCTATTCCGGCGTCACGCTGGCGCAGCCGGGTGCGCTGGCCGGCACGACCGACACCTCGGCCGCGTTTAAGGCGGGGTCGGTGGTGAAGCTGCCCTCGAGCGCGGTCCCGCACCTGGGTGATCAGCTATCGGTGGAGGCGTGGTTCAAGACCGCCCAGTCCGGTGTGATCATGGCCGCGGGCAGCACCGAGAGCAGCAACCTGGCGCGCGGGGCGATGCTGTACGTGGGCACCGATGGCAAGCTGCGCGGCTCGCTGAAGGAGGATACGACCCCTATCACCTCCGCCGGCGTGGTGAACGACGGCCAGTGGCATCACGTGGCGCTGAGCGTGGCCGGGCAGAACCAGATGCTGTACCTGGATGGCCAGCAGGTCGGCACCATGACCGGGACCGCGACCGACTGGCGGACGTTTGCCACGCTCGGCAACGGTGTCACCGATCCGACCAAATCCCCGGCGGTGCCCGCTGCGGTGGGGGCGTTTCCGTTCCAGGGGCAGTTGGATGAGGTCGCGCTGTACGGCAAGCCGCTGACCGCGGCCGAGGTGCAGGGCCACTACGCAGCCCGTACCGGCGCGCCGAGCAAGCTGACCAAGGTGACGCTGGCGTCCGGCCGCATCTGGGCGGTCAATACCTACGACGACAAGAGCGACCGGATCGCCGCCCACACCGACGCCAACGGCGGAACCTGGAAGATCGGCACCGTCGGGATCGAGCAGCAGTCCGGCGAAGCCCAGGTGACCGTGATGGACCCGGACAACAAAGAGCTCAAGTACCTGTATGACGCCTGGCGCGGCTACCGCATCCGCGGCGAGACCGACCAGCGCAACTTCACCACCTGGTACGAATATGACCAGGCGGGCTTCCTGACCAAGGTGATCGACCGCAACAACATCGCCAACGACATCTACCAGGACAAGCGCGGCAACACCCTCGGCCGGAAGTACTGCCGGGCACCGAGCGAGTGCGCGATCGAGTACTGGACCTATTACCACAATCCCAATGACCCGTTTGACCCGCGCAACGACCGTGTCACGGCCTACCGGGACGGCCGTTCAGCGAGCGACATCGACAACACCTTCGCCATGACGAGCGAATACAACAGCTTCGGTGAGCAGACCAAGCAGACCAGCCCGGCCACCGCGGACTTCCCGCAGGGCCGTTCGGAAAGCGTGGCCTACACCGATGGCAGCGAGGCGGCCGTCGGCGGTGGCACCACTCCTGCTGGCCTGGTGAAGAGCAAGACCGACGCGCGCGGCGGCACCTGGCAATACGGTTACACCGCGGCCGGGGATCTGGCTGAGCAGACCGACCCGGCGGGCCTGGTCACCAAGCTAGAGTACGACGTGCTGGGTCGTATGGTTGCCAGTACGCGTGTCTCTGATGCGGTGCCGGACGGGGCGAAGACCACCTTCGCCTACGACGGCTGGAACCGGCTGATCTCCAGCACCGCCCCCGCGGCGAAGAACGAGATCAGCGGCGTTACCCACACCACACAGGCTCGCACCACCTACGACCCTGATGGTAACCCGCTGACGGAGACTATTGCCGATCTGACCGGCGATGAACCGGACCGGGTGACGACCTTCACCTATGACGCGCACGGTCGGCAAGACTCCGTCACCAACCCCGAGGGCGGAGTCGCCCGGCAGGAGTGGAACCATCGCGGCCAGGTCATCCGCACCACCGACGCGCGTGGCACGGCCATCGAGCAGGCATACACCGTGCGGGGTGAGCTATATACGAGCACGCTGAAGGGGTGGATCGGAAGCCCGGTGAACCCGCAGCCGGCCAAGGACGTGCTGCTGGAAACCCGCAGCTACGACGCGGGCGGGCGGCTTGACATCATCGTGAACGATGTGATGAAGCGTACGTTGAAGAACATCTATTGGATGGACAACCGGCTCAAGGAACAGGTCGCGGTGGGGGCGCAGCTAAATGGTTCCACCACGCCGCGCGATGTGGTGGTCAAGGCCGAAGAGTACGACGCGGCGGGGAACTTGACCGAGCAGATGACCGGCAACGGCATCACCATCATCACCTTCAAGTATGACCAGGCCAGCAGGCTCATGAAACAGGTGCTGGACCCTGGTCGGCTGGCCCGCGCCACCGAGTTCGTATATGACGAAAACGGCAACATCACAAAGACTACCCTGACCGGGGCGGGCAGCAGCGGCCGCGCTGAAACCACGAGCTACGCCTACAACAAGCTCAATCAGCCCACCAAGCAGACCATCGAAAACGGCGCCCAGGACATCGTCGCCACCATCGACTACGACGACCGCGGCCTGCCCGTGGCCAGCACCGATCCGCGCGGCAACGCCGACGGGGCGAACGCCACCGACTACACCACCACGCTGCGCTACGACGTCCTGGACCGGCTGGTCGAGACCAAGGCACCGCAGGTGCAGGTAGACAAGAACGGCTCCGCCGTTCCGGTGCGCCCGTCCGCCTTGATCGGTTATGACACGGTGGGCAACCAGACGCACCAGCGCGACGCCGAGGGCCGCACCCTGACCTCGACCTTTGACAAGGCGAGCCGGCTGACCGGCACCACCGCGCCTGCTTACACGCCGCCCGGCGGCAGCGCGATTATCGCGACCATCCTGCACGCCTACGATGCGGCCGGGCAGTTGAAGTCCACGACGGATCCGCGTAGCTATGTCACCTCTTATGAGTATGACCAGCTAGGCCGGCAGGTTCGTGTCACTAACCCTGCCCCCGATGGCCAGACCGCAGGCACATGGGTGACCGAATATGACATGGCGGGTGAGAAACTGGCCACTGTTGACCCGACCGGTGCCCGCACCCAGGCCGCTTACGACGACCTCGGCCGTCAGATCACCGCCACTCAGATCGAGCGCAAGCCCGTAAGCGCCGCCTACCTCACCAAGATGGAGTACGACGACGCCGGTCGGCTGCTCAAGAAGACCGTCCCCGGCCCGGGCACGGGTACCACGTCCACCATTTTCGCCCCCAACGCGGCCGGGGAGGTCGAGAGCGTCACCGATCCGGCGGGTAAGACGACCATGAAGTATGACCTGGCCGGGCGGCTGGTCGAGACCGCCGACGCGAACTGGAACGCCAGCGCAGCCGAATACGACCTGGCCGGCCGCCAGACCATGCTTAAGGACCTGCGCCTGAAGCTGGACGGCACCGTCGAGGCGGTGTTGCGCACTTACGGCTACGGTTACGACGCCGCGGGCAACCCCACCAGCGCCACCTCTCCCGAAGGCCGCGTCACCCGGCAGACGTTCGACGCGCTGAACCGGGTCACCTCGCTCGTCGAGCCGATCTCGTCGAGTCAGTCGATTACTACGAGCTTCGGTTACGACGCCACCGGCGCGCGCACCCGTCTCACTGACGGCCGCGGCAACGCCACCTGGACCAGCTACAACAGCCTCGGCCTAGCCGAGACGGTGATCGAGCCAGCCACTACCGCCCACCCTGATGCGGCTGACCGCACCTGGACTCATGTCTACGACGAGGCGGGCAACCAGAAGGCCACCATCCAGCCCGGCGGCGTGCGCACTGACCGCACCTTCGACCACCTCGGCCGGCTCACCGAAGAAAGCGGTGCGGGCGGCGGCGCCGCCACGGCCGAGCGCACCTTCGGCTACGACCTCGCCGGTCGCCGCACCACCGCCGGGGACCTGACGGTCGACTACAACGACCGGGGCCTGCCCTTGAAAATCTCGCGCGGCACCATCCAGGAGAGCGCCTACGCCTACGACGGTCTCGGCAACCCCACCCAGCGCATCGACGCTGCCGGTACCGCCACCTTCACTTACGACACCGCCAACCGCCTGAAGACCGCCACCGACCCGGTCACCAGCCGTACTCTCACCTACGGCTACGACCCAGCCAGCCGAGTGAAGACCATCACCGCCACCAGCGGCACCGCCAGCACCCAGACCATCGACTACGACAACATGAACCGGGTCACCGGCCAGACACTGACAAACGGCTCCGGCACCCAGCTCGCCAAGATCGCCTACGTGTGGGACAAGGACGACAACCTCACCACCAAGACCACCGTCGGCACCGCCGGGGCAGGCACCAACACCTACGGCTATGACCACGCCGGACGCCTAACCTCCTGGACCGCCCCCGGCAACGCAGTCACCACCTACGAATGGGACGCCGCCGGCAACCGCACCAAGGCCGGCAACGCGACCTTCACTTACGACGAACGCAACCGCCTCACCTCCGGCGACGGCACCGACTACACCTACACCCCGCGTGGCACCCTGGCCACCAGCACCAAGGCGGCCGCCACCACGCAGTACACCTTCGACGCCTTCGACCGGCTCATCGCCGACGGCGACAGCCTCTACAGCTACGACGCCCTCGACCGGATGAGCAGCCGCATCCGCGGCACCTCCAAGCAGAACTTCGCCTACAGCGGGCTCGGCAACGATCTGGCCGCCATCACCGACAGCGGCGGTACGGTCCAGGCCAAGTACGCCCGTGACCTCGGCGGCGGCTTGCTCGGCTTGAAAGAAGGCACCGGCGCAGGGATGGCCGCACTGAGCGACCTGAACGGCGACCTGGTAGCCACCTTCACCACCACCCTGCAGACCTCCACCGCCTACGACCCCTTCGGCACCGTCACCGCCCAGACCGGCACCAAGACCGGCCTCGGCTACCAGGGCGAATACACCGACCCGGACACCGGCAAGGTCAACATGCACGCCCGCTGGTACCAGCCCGGCACAGGCACCTTCACCAGTCGTGACACCGCCACCCTCAGTCCGAACCCATCGGTGCAGGCCAACCGCTACACCTACGCCAACGCCTCACCCCTGACCGGCACCGACCCCACTGGCCACGCCACCGTCATCGGCGGCGGCTCCGTCTCCGGTCCCTCGGCCTACACGCCGGGCATCGACTACCAGACCGCTGCCGATATCTACGCCCAGAACGGCATCATAATTGGGGGCGGAAGCAGCGGCGGCGGAGGCCAGTGCATCGGAAGCTGCTACGGAGGCGGCGGCGCGGTCGAAGTTTGCATCGCTTGTATCACCGCAGGCCAGATCGACTGGAACGTCGTCCTCGTCATGAGCGAAGAGGACGTTAAGAGAAGGGGCCATCTGCCAAACGGAGCGGCCATACCCGATGGCTTCTTTGGCGAGTCCAAACTCATACGAAAAGGCGTCATCGACCTCGCCCACCAGGGCATCCCTGCCTCCCTCCTCAAAAGTATGTGGAAGGATTATAGAAAGAGCTTCCCCTACGCCCGCGGCGGCAAGTCCATCGACCCTGACCATCTTCCCGATTACAAGGTCTGGTGGTATGGGCGTCGTATCACCTTCTCCTCCAAGGGTGCTGTGATGAAGTACATTTTCGAACAAGCGGGTAAGGGGAACGTCTGTATCCGGGCGGCATGCCTCGACGGGGCGCCCGCCTTTACGTTGGCTAAGAACGAAAAGGTATTGTACGAAAATTATTGCAAGCAGCACTCTAGTGATTGCGCGTGGGATCCTAAGCGGGGGCGTCAGGAATATCAGGCGAAATTATTCCTTCTGGAAATCGGTGTTCCTGCTCCTCTCGTATATGCCTGGAGTGGCGACGAGGGGATCGGGGGCAACAAGGGATCTGTTCACGGCGGCGTCTACATCCTGGTCCGCGAGGATGGGAAGCCTCTCAAGGTAGGGGAAACCAATGATTTCGAAACCAGATGGAGCGATGATTATGCGAGGACATGCCCCACGTGTAAACTGCTGGTTCTCTTCCGCGTCCAGAGCAGGGATATTAGGGCGGGACTTGAAGACATCATCCTGGATGCCGGGATTCAAACGGGCAGGTGGAAGTATGGCGATGATTGGAATAAGAGGCGTATGTCACTTAGTAATAGAGACCGCGAGCCTAACCGGAAAGACGGGTTTGATTGGCTCGCAGACTGGGGAATTGCTCTTTCCCAAGACGGAGACGATCCATATCGCCTCAAATTCCGCAAGGGAGGCAATGGTCGAGGTAAGTACGGTAAATACGGAAGCGGTGACTGGAAGCCTCTGGTGGTGGCACCAGGACGGTGAGGCTTGACCGCGCCGTACACTGGGAGGAAACGTGCAGCAGTACCATAGTATGAGCGAAGATGGCTTCTGGGGTCTGATCGAGTCGTCAAAAGGCAAAGGGTGGACGAAGGCTGAGCGGGTGGGTTGGCTGAAAAGCCGATTGGTTGCAAGCTCCCCAGAAGAAATCGTCGATTTCCATATGTGGATGTTTCTAAATCGGAAACGCGCCGAGACCTGGGAGCTCTTCGGCGCAGCCGGACATCTGTTCGGTATCTCCTCCGACGATGGCTTCCAATATTTCGTGGGCTGGCTCATCGGACTCGGTAGAAAGGCATTTGAAGCTTCCATAGCGAATCCCGACAGCCTGATCGACCTGCCTGAGGTTCGAGAACGTATCCAATATCGCCGATCGGTGGGCAGGTTGCCCGAAGAGCTGTATCCCGAGTTCGAGGCGCTGCGATCCGTTGCGATCCACCCTTATGAGCAGGTGACTGGCAAAGATGTGACGTCCCTTTGGAAGGCGCTAGAGTTCAGAGGCATTGAAGTCCGAAAACTGTTCAATCCTACTGGCGAGTACTGGGACGATCCTGAGGAGGCGCGATGGCGACTACCGCGTATCCATCAGTACCTCGCTCAAGGGGAGTCAGAGAGAGCTCCTGAATAGAATCTTCTGGCCGGAAGATAACCGGCAGATGGGCGGGCGGCGTAGGCCTCAGTCGGTGATTTCCAGCTGATGCCGGCGTGTGGGACTCACAATGGGATTTGGGTGCGGCTCTCCCTCAGTGAGTGCCTGAGCTGGGCTTTTGTAGACATGACTGAACCTATTTCAGCCTCACGCGGCCTGGGCGACGCGATGGTTTTGAAGGACGGCGATGGCTTTGCACAGGTGGCCGGCCTTGGATGGGCTGCAG
>NZ_JBSFTC010000393.1:0-8570 GCF_053590415.1 Nonomuraea sp. NPDC003201 | reverse complement strand
GGCGCACCAGCAGCCGGCGCAGCCGGGCGCCCCCGACCGCGGCGGACTCGACCTCCAGCGGCCCCAGGATCGCCACACGCACACGACCATGCTGCCACCTCTCCGGCGGCGTGCTCCTCAGGCCTGCCAGTCGCCGGACCCGCCCGGCACCGGCGCCTGCGGGTCATAGGGAGTGCGGGTGAAGATGAACGTGTTGAGGTCGAGGTGGTCGGCGGCCACCCGCAGCGTCTCCCCGGCGTAGTAGCCGTCCAGCCCCAGCCACGTCCCGTCGGCCTGCGGCACGAACCGCGAGGCCCGCCCGCCGCCCCCGACCGGCTCCAGCGACAGCCCGCGCTCGGGCAGCAGCCGCAGCGTGTACGGCTTGGGCCCCCAATGCCACAGCCCGGTCAGCGCCAGCAGGCCGGGATCGGCGGTGACCGGCTGCCATTCGTCCGGCAGGCGCGGCTCGTACTCCTCCAGGATGTCCAGCAGATCGGTCGGCAGGGAGCTGGTCGTCCCCGAGGTGGTGTTGGCCAGGAACAGCACCCCCACCCCGTCGGCGGGGTCGGCCCACACCGTGGACACGAACCCCGGCATCGACCCGGTGTGCCCCGCCAGGCGCCGCCCGCCGGGGCGGGACAGCTGCAGGCCCAGCCCGTATCCGACGGTCCAGGAGTCGCCGTCGTTCACCCCGACCGGCTCGCGCATCTCGGCCAGCGTGTCGCCGCACAGCACCCCCGCGGTGTCGCCGCCCAGGAACGCCGCCCATCGCGCCAGGTCGTGCGGCGTGGACCACAGCTGCCCGGCCGGCCCCATCGCCTCGGCGTCGTGCTCCGGCTCGGCCAGCACCACGTCGGCGTACGGGTGCACGGCGTATCCCGTGGCGTGCGGGATGCGCGGCCGGGCGGTGGTGTCGTTCATGCCGAGCGGGTCGAGCACCTCCGACTGCAGCGCCTTGAGCCAGGTGGTGCCGCGCAGCCTGCCCACCAGCTCGCCCAGCAGGGCGAAGCCGACGTTGGAGTAGTGGAAGCGGCGCCCGGGCCGGTGCTTGAGCTCGTCGGGCCCGAGGCGCTCCAGCAGGTCGGCGACGGGGACGCCGGGGGTGCGCTCCCACCAGGCGGTGGGCGGCTCGGCGGTCAGGCCGGCGGTGTGCGACAGCAGTTGGGCGATGGTCAGGTGGCCCAGCGGGGTGCCCGGCAGGTGCGCCTCCAGCGGGTCGGACAGCCGCAGCGCGCCCTCGTCGCGCAGCCGCATGACCACGACGGCGACCATGCTCTTGGTGATCGACCCGATCCGGTACTGGGTGGCCTGGGTCGGCGGCGCGCCGTCCACCCGGCCGCGCCCGCCGAACCACGCCGGTCTCCCGTCCCGCACGATCGCCGCCGTCAGCGACGGCACCCTGTATTCGGCCTGTTCGACGGCCAGTCTGCGCAGCAGAGCGCGCGCCGTCGCGTGTCCCACCTGGCTCATGAGCGACAAGATTAGCCGCTAGATGAGCACCAGCCGCGGGCCTATCAGCTCACCTTGGTGCGGCTGCGGGTGGGCCTGGTCGTGGTAGTAGTGCCCGGCGTACCAGACCACGACGTTGGTGCCGTCCAGGTTCTCGCCGTTGAGGAAGCGGTTGAGCGCGGCGCGGTCGCGCGGGCCGGGGTTGCCGTCGTCGAGCTCGCGGGGGTGGTGGCGCAGGAACCACAGGTCGGACACGCCGTAGGCGTCGGCGGTGCCGTCGAACTCGCCGGGGTGGATCTGGTAGCCGCGGCCCGAGGACTTGTCGCGCACCTGCCAGTACAGGGCGGGGTGGAGGCGTTTGCGGGAGGTCTCGCGGATGATCGGCACGGGTTCGGGGATGATCGAGCCGGTGTCGTCGATCTGCTCGACCACGTCGTTGCCCGAGCCCTCGATGTCGAAGTCGAGCCGCCAGTAGGCGTGGTGGCGGTGCACCATGCACGTCATCGGGTTGGCGGTGGCGGCGAACCCGAAGCGGGGGCTGATGTCGCCGTTGTCGGCCAGGCGCCAGTCGCTGGCGTAGCGGTACCAGCCGGCGGCCAGCTCGCTGACGATCCGCAGCTGCTCGCCGTCGTAGTGGAAGGCCACGCCCTGGAAGTTGCCGGCGTCGGTCGAGGGGCGTTCCAGGATGGTACGGGGCGGGCTGTCGCACAACCGCCACCCCCAGCCGACCGGGTCCGTGCCGGTCGCGTTGAAGCGGGTCTCGAAGCCGGCGTCGTCGCGGAAGGTCGTGCCCTCCTCGTACTCGACGTTCAGGACGGGCACGTGGGCCTGCCGGAGCACGAGCCGGCCGCGGTAGCGCACGTCGCGCAGCTCGACGCCGCCGCCGACGCCGGGGTTCTGCGGGGCCGAGGCGCGCGGGCGCACCACCAGCAGGTTCCACAGCTCGGTGGAGCCGCGCTGCACGCGCACCCGTACCTGGTCGGGGCCGCCGTGGTCGGTCAGCGCGTCGACGCCCTCGGGAACGCTGTGCTCGCAGTCGTGGTGCATGCGCACGTTGATCCCGGACGGGGTCCAGTCGACGGCGCGGTTGACCAGGTCGACGGCGACGACGCGGTGGCGCAGCCCGGTGGGCTCGCCGGGGGTGTAGACGCCGAGGGTGGGGCGGCGCACGGTGGTGCCGTCGGGGTTCTCCAGGTCGGCCAGCGGCGGCATGGGCCGGTAGACGACCACGTCCTCGCCGGCCGGGAAGCCCGGGTCGGCGCGCAGGATCTCGGCGGCGGCCGACAGCTCCTCGCGGCTGGGCTGCGGCCGGTAGGCGCTGGGGCGCAGCTCGGCGCGTTCGGGCCGGTCGAGGGTGCCGCGCAGCTCGACGGCGCGGTTGCCGACCGGGTCGAACACGGTGGCCTGGAACGGGGCGTTCTCCCCGGGGTCGTGGCCGAGGCCGGGCGCGAAGGCCACGGTGAGCCGTTCGGGGTCGGCGACCTCGAGCGCGGCCAGCGCGTCCGGGTGCTCGGCGACCGCCTGGCGCAGCCGCTGCGCGGTCAGGCCCGCGCGGGGAACCGCTTCGATCGTGACGCGTACATCGTCGCTCATGGGCTGTCTCCTCGGCACGGCTGGTCGGCAAGGGCCGCTGGTGCGTTATCGGGCCGCGACGCCGCGACGTTAGCCCGCAGCGGCGATCCTGAGGCTCATGCGCCCCTACCACTTAAAGAGGATATCGACGCGTATTTCGCTTGTCCGGCCAGGCGAAGGCGGGCGAGAATACAAATAGCCTGATCTGTGAATATCTCCGGAAAGGGCCGAAGATTTCCCGGCTGAATTGTGCTTGACATCGCCGGTCAGAAGAATGACCATGCTGTTCTGTGACCCCTCCGAAGAATGGCATGACCGGGCCGCCTGCCGTCGAAGGTCGCAGCAAACGGATTTGGCGGCGCGACGACGGCACCTGCATGGTCGAACTGATCCCCAGCCTGCGCAGCCACACCTTCGACCGCGACGAGCTCGTGCCGGCGACCGCGCGCCTGCGCCTCGACTTCTACGAGCGTGCGGCCCGCGCGCTGCACGCCGCCGGCATTCGTACGGTGTTCAGGGAGCGGCTCGGCGAGACCACCTATCTCGCCGACTACGTGCCGGCTCCGCCCTTCGAGGTCATCGTCAAAAACCGGTCCGTCGGATCGACCGTCCGCAAGTATCCCGGCCTCTTCCCCGAAGGCCATGTCTTCCATCCGCCGGTGGTGAAGTTCGACTTCCGGATCGACCCCGAGGACCAGCCCATCGGCGAGGACTATCTGTGGGCCTACGGAGTGGATGTCGAGGAGTTCCGCCGCATTGCCCGAGAATGCAATGACTGCCTCCGCAAGTGGCTGGAGCCGCTTGAACTCTGGGATTTCTGCCTGATCATCGGCCCGAAGTCCGAAGGCGATCTCATCATCAACTCCGAAATATCGCCCGACTGCATGCGGCTGCGCGACCGCCAGGGCAACTCTCTCGACAAGGACCTGTTCCGGCAGGGGGCCGGCCACGAGCACATCGTCTCCGTCTGGTCCGAGCTGGTCGGCAGGCTCCCGGCATGACCGAGGCGCACCGCCCGGTCGCCATCGTGACCGGGGCGAACCGGGGCACCGGTCTGGCCATCGCCGCGGAGCTCCACGCGGGCGGCTGGGACGTATGGGGGCTCAACCGCACCTCGGCGGGACAGTCCTGGCTCCCCGAAGCCCGGTGCGACCTGCAGTCGGCCGACGCCGTGACAGCCGCCGTCGAGACGGTCGCGCGCCGGCGGGGGCGCATCGACGCGCTCGTCGTCAACGCGGTGGCGCGGTCACTGGGCAGGATCGGCACGCTCAGCCTGCCCGACTGGCGGGCCGCGTTCGACGTCAACATCGTCTCCGTGCTGCCGCTGCTCCAGGCGGCCCTGCCCTACCTGCGCCCGCGCAGGGGCAGCATCGTCCTGATGGGCAGCCACGCCGGGAGCCGCTACTTCGAGGGCGGCGGCGCCTACTGCGCCAGCAAGGCGGCCCTGAAGGCGCTGGCCGAGGTGCTCCTGCTGGAAGAGCGACCGAACGGGGTCCGCACCACGCTGATCAATCCCGGCGCGATCGCCAACGAGATCGGTGACGACTCACCGTTCAAGCTGTCGACGTCCTCTGTGGCCCAAGCCGTGCGGTGGGTCGTCGAAGCACCCGCCGACACCGCGATCGGCGAGATCGAACTGCGCCCGGCGCACCTGCCCGCCATGGCCGTGACCGGCCTGAACCGGCTCCAGGCGGTCTGAAGCCGGCCGCCCGGCGTCGAGCCGCGCCGCAATCTCTCCATCTCTCCGAGGGGGACCTCCCATGACATCGATTCTCGAGCGCCAACCCCTGCCCTCACGCGCCGGGCACGCGTCGCGTGCCTGCGACCTGCCCGTGCTGCGCAGCGCCCAGGCCGACTGGCCGATGCCGCCCGCCCGCACGATCCTGATCGCGCACCTGCTCGACACCGCGGTGCCGTACGTGCGGTCGCTGAGCCGATCCACCGAGCTCGCCCAGATCGTGCCGGTGCCCTACAGCGCCCAGCCGGAGGCGCTGTCGCTGCTGGGGGACCTTCCGGTGAGCATGCCGACCTCGATCGAGGAGGTCGGGCCCATGGCGGTCGCCGCCGCCCAGCGGGCCGCGCGGCAGGGCGGGTCGCCCGTGATGATCCAGGAGGTCGGCGGATACTGCGCCGGGGCGGTGCGGGACCTGGCCGGGGTGCCGGGCTTTCGCGGCATCGTGGAGGACACCAAGCAAGGACAGTGGCAGTACGAGCGCGCCGCGCCGCTTCCCCTGCCGGTGTTCACCATCGCCGACAGCCCGCTGAAGGCCCTCGAGGACGTCCAGGTCGGGCGGTCGGTGGCCTACAGCGTCGAACGGCTCCTGCGGCTGCGCTTCTACCGGCTCCTCAGCGAACGCCGCGTCCTCGTGCTCGGCTACGGCGGGATAGGAACGGCCCTGGCCGAGCACCTGCGACGCACCGGAGTCCAGGTCGCCGTCTACGATCCCGACGACATCCGGATGTCCGCCGCCCTGGTGCACGGATTCCGCGTGGGCCCGCGCCAGGACCTGCTCTCCTGGGCCGAGGTGATCATCGGCGTCTCCGGCCACCGCGCCCTCACCACGGCCGACGTGCCGCACCTGCGTGACGGCGTCGTGCTGGCCAGCGGGAGCTCCAAGCAGGTCGAGTTCGACGTCAAGGGCCTGCGCCGCGCGGCGTCGACGTCGGCCGAGGTCGACGAGGTGCTCGAACTGCGGGTGGCCGACCGCACGGTCTATCTGCTCAACGACGGCAAGCCCGTGAACTTCATGGAGCACAGCATCCTCGGATCGGTCCTTGACCTGGTCTACACCGAGCTGTATCTCTGCACGCGTGAGCTGGCCAGGCAGACCTGGGCGCCGGGGCTGCACCGCCTCGACCCGCGGCTGCAGCAGGAGCTGGCGCAGCGCTGGCGTGAGGAGTACGGACAGCGGTGAATGCGATTCTGGAGAAGGTGCGGGCCCGAGTTGTGGTCGACTTCGCGACCGCCGATTCGGCCCACGACATCGGCCACGTCGACCGGGTCGCCGCCCTGGCGGGGGAGATCGCGGTCCGGACGGGCGCCGACCCGTGCATCGCGCAGGTGGCGGCGTACGTTCATGACTACCACCGGGTGGAGGAGGCCCGGCAGAACCGGCGGCCCATCCGGCCCGAGGACGCCTGCGCGGCCGTGCTGGAGGTGCTGGAGGGGTGCGGAGTGCCGCAGGACTGGCATCCGCCGATCCTGCGCGCGGTCGAGCTGACGGGCCGCTACCGTTTCGCCGAGGAGGAGCTCGACGACGGGTGCGCGATCGCCGCGGCGGTGCACGACGCCGACAACCTCGACGCGATGGGGGCCATCGGCATCGGCCGGACCTTCGCCTACGGCGGGCTGCTCGGCGAGCCGCTGTGGGACCCCGGGGCCGCTCTCAAGGAGGTCCACCAGGAGGGCGAGACCTCCTCGGTGCTGGCCCACCTCTACGAGAAGCTGATCCGGCTGGAGCAGGACATGCTCACCGAGCCCGCGCGCCGGATGGCGGCCGACCGGGCGCTGCTGCTGCACCGGTTCGCCGCCGGGTTCCGATCCGAGTGGGACAGGGGGCAGGCCGCCGGCTCGCGGGTCCGGTGGGATTCGCGCACCCGCTTCCTGTCAGTGGAGGAGCCCCGCGGCGACGCCGAGGAGCCGGTCGTCCGGGTCGCCTTCCGCGGGCCGGTCTCGCTGACCTTCGACGAGCAGGGGCGGCCGGCGGCGGTCCACCTGCTGGAGATGCCGGACCTGCTGGCCACCGACGGGCGGATCGTCCTGTCCCAGGGCCGGCCGCACCACCGCATCGAGGGGATCGGGGACATCGAGCTGCAACTGCGCAAGAATCAACCGGTGGCGCTTCATCTGCACCTGCTGGGCGAGTGATGGGTTATTTCAGCCTGCTCCGCGCCCCGTACGTGACCCGGCTGCTGCTGGGGACCCTGGTCGGGAGGCTGCCCAGCGCGATGGCGGCGCTGGCGATCCCGCTGGTCCTGCGGCAGGCGGGCGCGAGCTACGACTTCGTCGGCCTGGCCGCCGGAGCGTTCGCCATCGCCGCCGCCGGCGGCGGTCCGGTGCTCGGTCGGCTGGTGGATCGGGTCGGCCAGGTCCGGGTCCTGGTGCCGGCCGCCGTCGCGGCCGGCGCGGGCCTGATCGCGATCGCGATGGCCCCCTCCGATCCTGTGGCCGTGGTCGCGGGCGCCCTGCTGGCGGGGGCGGCGACCCCGCCGCTGGAGCCCTGCCTCCGGGTGCTGTGGCCTGATCTTGTTCCGCCCGCGCGGCTGGAGTCGGCCTACGCCATGGACTCGGCCTCCCAGGAGCTGGTCTTCGTCGGCGGCCCTCTGGTCGTGGCCGGTTGCGTGGCGGCCGGGTCCGCGGCGGGCGCCCTGTGGGTGGGGGCGCTGCTGGGCCTGCTGGGCGTGTTCGTGGTCGCCACCGCGTCGCCCACCCGCGACTGGAAGGCGCCGGTCCGCTCGCCCGACTGGCTCGGGCCGCTGCGCAGCCGCGGTCTGACCGTGCTGCTGGTGAGCCTGACCGGGGTCGGCGCCGCCATCGGTGGCCTCAACGTCCTGGTGGTGTTCTACACCGAGCACCGCTACGTGGTGGGCGGGGCGGCCACTCTGCTGGCGTTGAACGCCTTCGGCGCCCTGGTCGGGGGTCTCGGCTACGGCGCCGTGCGCTGGTCGTCCTCGCCGCCGCGGCGGACGCTGCTGCTGACCGTCGGGCTGGCCGCCGCGTACGCGCTGCTGTGCCTGGTGCCGTCCCCGCCGTACATGGCCGGCCTCATGATCCTCACCGGGCTCTTCCTCGCGCCCGTGCTGACGGCCGCGTTCGTCCTGGTCGGGAAGCTCGCGCCGGCCGGTACGGTCACCGAGGCCTTCGCCTGGCTGGTCACGCTGATGACGACGGGCATCGCCCTGGGATCGACCGCGGCGGGCCTCGTCCTGGAACACGCCACGGAGTCCTGGGCCGCGTCCGTCGGGGCGCTGGGCGTGGCGGTGGGCGTCGTCGTCCTGGCGGCCGGGCAGCGGTGCCTCGCGGTCGGGAGCGCCGGCAGCGCCGACAGCGCCGACGACCCCGCGGGCGCCGCCGTATGAGGCGGATCCGGCTGGTCTGCACGGATCTGGACGGGGTGCTGCTCACCAGCGCCGGTGGCCTCAGCCACGACACCAGGAAGGCGCTGGCCGCCGCCCGCGCCGCCGGCCTCCAGGTCATGGTCGCCACCGGGCGGCCCACCCGGGACGCTCTGGACTGGGCCCTGGAGGCCGGCCTCCAGGGCCTGCTCGCCTGCAGCAACGGCGCGGTGATCTGGGACACCCGCACCGAGCGGGTGCTGTTCGACCACTGCTTCACCGCCGACCAGCTCAGGCGGGTCTTCGCCTGGGCCGAACGGTCGGTGCGGGGCGGTGTCCTGGGGCTTGACACCGAGCACGAGCTGGTGCTGCAACCCGGCTTCGCCGACCTGGTGCCCGACTGCTGGCCCCACACGGTCTCGGCAGACCTGATCGGCCGCGCCACTCGCGGCAACCGCGCGGTCAAGGTGCTCCTGGCCCACCCGGAGCTGTCGGCGCCCCGCCTCGCCGACGCG
>NZ_JBSFTC010000392.1:0-8682 GCF_053590415.1 Nonomuraea sp. NPDC003201 | reverse complement strand
GGTGGCGGCGTCGGCGCGGGAGGCGCGGGAGGCGCGGGAGGCGCGGGGGCGGACTCGGCGGGGGCGGGCGCCACCGCGGCGGTGAGCATCTGGTGGTGCAGGAGCCGCAGGTCGGGGCCGGGGTCCACGCCGAGGTCGGCGGCCAGCCGCTTGCGGATCCGCTCGTACTGCTGGAAGGCCTCGCCCTGGCGGCCGCTGCGGTACAGGGCGAGGATCAGCTGGGCGGCCGGCCGCTCGTCCAGCGGGTGCTCGGCCGCCAGGGACTCCAGGGTGCCGAGGAGGGCGGCGTGGCCGCCGCGGCGCAGCCGTACGTCGTGGTAGGCCAGGCGCGCGGCCAGCCGCTCGCCCTGCAGGACGTGCCGCTGGGCCCTCGCCCACGAGGTGTCCAGGTCGGCGAAGGGCTCGCCGCGCCACAGGTCCAGCGCCTGCTCGTACAGGCGTCCGGCGGTGGCGTCGTCGCTCGTGCGGGCCCGGTTCCGCAGGTCACGGAAGCGGTGCAGGTCCACCGCGCTCTCGTCGGCCCGCAGCAGGTAGCCGCCGCCGCTGCGGCGGATGCCGCCGTCCCAGGCCGCCGGCAGGGACGTACGCAGCCGCGACAGGTAGCTCTGCAGGGTCGCGGTCGGCCGGCGCGGCGGATCCTCCCCCCACACGCAGTCGGTCAGCTGGTCGAGGGACACCGGCTGGTTGACCTTCACCAGCAGCGCCGCCAGCACGCTTCGCTGCCTGGCCGGCCCCAGCTCGATCGCCTGGCCGTCGGCCCAGGCGCAGATCTCCCCCAGCACGCCGAAATCGACTCGTAGCACTCAGCCCTCCAGAGACCGGCTCATCATCCGGGGGTCGCGACCCCGTCTGGATGCTCGCATGCCGAGGGGCGCCCCGCACCACCGCTCGCGCGAGTGGAGCAAGGGGTCGTGCGCTCTGGGTAGTTATACTCGGTAGATATACCCCAATATGAACAATTTCCCCCCAGATCGACGCTGATGACCCCGGCGACGTGGTGAAGGGGATGGGATGGGCGAACAGCGTGCGCAGGGTCCGCGGACCGTGTCGGCGGACCAGATTTCCGAGGAGCGAAGACGGCTGCTCGCGGAGGTCGGTGACGATCTGTGGGGGATCGAGCTCCTGCGGTTCGCGCTCGAACAGGCGGTGGCCGATCTTGGCGGGCTGGGCGGGATGGTGCACCTCGGCAGCCCCGGCCACGGCGGCGGGCTGCGTCTCGTCGTGACCAGCGGGCTACCCCCCGCGCTCACCCACACGTGGGAGCGCGTCGACGGCAACGGCCCGCTCGCCCCGGCCCGCGCTTTCCGCGACGCCGCGTCCGTCCGGGTCTCCATGGCGAACGTCGCCGCCGGCATCCCCCAGCAGGGCTCCGCCACGGCCGAGACCCGGTCCTGGCCGGTCGGCACGGCGATGACGGCCGTCCCGCTGATCGGCCCCGGCGGGCCGGTCGGCGCGCTGTCGATCGTGACGGCCTCCTCGCACGAGCCGTCGCCCGGCCAGCGGGCCTTCCTCGACCTGCTGAGCCGATGGGTGGGCGGGCGCCTGGGCAGGCCCTCCGCGCCACCACCCGGCTCGGGCCCCATGGGAGGGCAGAGCCGGTCCGCCGGCTCTCACCTGCCGCGGCACCTGGAGACCATCGGCACCTGGGACTGGGACATCCGGACCGGGGACGCCATCTGGAACGACGCGATGCTGACGCTGCTCGGCATCGAGCCGGGCACCTTCGACGGACGCATCGAGACCTGGATGGCCCTGGTCCACCCCGAGGATCTGCCGTGGGTGCTGACCGACATCGACGAGGCGATCCGCGCGGGCAGGATGTACAGCACCGAGTACCGGGTGTGCCGCCCGGACGGCACGGAAGTCTGGGTACGCGCCCGCGGCCGGTTGCTGGTCGACGAGGACGGCGAGCCGGCGCGCATGGTCGGCACGCTGTGGGACATCACCAAGACCCACGACGACCTCGAGGCGGTCGTCGAGCAGCGCACGGGCCACACCGAGCGCGCGGCCCAGGAGCGCTCCGCCCGCATCAGGCAGCTGACCAGGGCGCTGGCCGAGGCGGTCACCGTGCGGGACGTCGTGGACGCCTCCGCCGAGCACATCCTGCCGGCGTTCGGCGCCGCCGGTCTCATGCTCACCTTCCTGGAGGGCGACCACCTGCGGCCCGTCGGGTTCACCGGGTACTCGCAGGAGTTCGTCGACCGGGTGACCCGGATCCCCGCCGCCGGAGGGCTGCCGATCGCGCAGACCCTGCGGGAGCGCACGCCGATGTTCGTCAACTCGGTCGAGGAGTACATCGAGCGCTACCCCGAGACCGCCGACCTGCCGGCGGCGGGCGGCAAGAAGGCGTGGGCCTTCCTCCCGATGATCGCCTCGGGACGCCCGGTCGGCAGCTGCGTCGTCTCCTTCGCCGAGCCGCGCCAGTTCACGGGCGAGGAGCGCAACCTGCTCACCACGCTCAGCGGGCTGGTCGCCCAGGCCATGGAACGGGCCCGCCTGTACGACAGGGAGCACACGCGCGCCCAGGAACTGCAGCGCGGGCTGCTCCCCCGCGGGCTGCCCGACCTGCCCGCGGTCACCGCCGCGGCCCGCTACCTGCCCGCCGGCAAGGACATGGAGGTGGGCGGCGACTGGTACGACGTCATCCCGCTGTCGGCGGACCGGGTCGCCCTCGTCATCGGCGACGTCATGGGACACGGCGTGGCCGAGGCGGCCACCATGGGCCGCCTGCGTACGGCGGTCCGCACGCTGGCCGACCTGGAACTGCCTCCCGACGAGCTGCTCACCCACCTCAACGACGTGGTCAGCGGCCTCGGCGACGACTTCTACGCCACCTGCCTGTACCTGGTCTACGACGCCACCACCCGCTCCTGCGTGGTCACCCGCGCCGGCCATCCGCCGCCCGCCGTCGTCCACCCCGACGGAACCGTCCACTTCCCCGACGCCGATCCGAACTCGCCCCTCGGCGCCGCCACCCCGCCCTTCGACACCGTACGGATGGAGCTGCCCGAAGGCAGCCTGCTGGTGCTCTACACCGACGGCCTGGTCGAATCCGCCACCCTCGACATCGACCAGGGCATCGCCGATCTCGCCAAGGCGCTGGGCGACACGGTCCCCACGATCCCGCCCGCGGCGACGTGCCGGCACCCGGACCGGGACGCGACCCCGCTCCACTGCGCCGAATGCCTGGAATCCCTGTGCGACAGCCTCACCGCCACCCTGCTGCCCGGCAGGCAGGGCACCGCCGACGACGCGGCCCTGCTGGTGGTCCGCACCCATGCGCTGCCGAACGACGACATGGCCACCTGGCCGCTGCCCGAACACCCCAAGGCCGCCGGCGAGGCCCGCGAACACGTCCGCGCCCAGCTCAGCGCCTGGCACCTGGACGACCTGTCGATGACCACCGAGCTGCTGGCCAGCGAGCTGGTCGGCAACGTCGTCCGCCACGCCAAGGGCCCCATCCACCTGCGCCTGCTCCGCAGCGCCGTGCTCACCTGCGAGGTCTCCGACGGCAGCCTGACCACGCCACGCATCCGCCGCGCCGCCGAGACCGACGAGGGCGGCCGCGGGCTCCAGCTGGTCTCCGCGATCTCCCATCGCTGGGGCACCCGCTACACCGACACCGGCAAGTGCATCTGGACCGAACAGCCCCTCCAGCCCGCCCTCTAGGAGGATCTCGCTCCCAAGGCGTCGAGCCTCTCCCGCACGTGCCTCGCCTTCTCGGTGCGGTGCTGGTCCTGGTAGATGGCGAGGGCCTGGCCCCAGGCGCGGGCGGCTTCGCCGTCCTGGCCGAGGGCGTGGTGGGTGTCGCCGAGGTGGAAGAGCGTGTCGGCCTCCTGGCTGGCGTTGCCGGTCTCCCGCCGCACCGTCAGGGCCTCGCAGTAGTAGTCCAGGGCCCGGGCGTGACGGCCGGTGTGGTGGGCGATGTAGCCGAGACTGTCGAGGGTCGCCGCCTCGCCGTTGCGGTCGCCATGGCTGCGGAGCAGGGCCAGCGCCTGCTCGCAGTGCTCCTGGGCCCTGGCGAAGTCGCCGAGCATCGCGGTGCCCCATCCCAGGGAGTTGAGCGCGTTGGCCTCCCCCATGGCGTCGTCGATGTCCCTGTACAGCCGCAGGGCGTGCTCCAGATGGACCAGCGCCTGCGCGGGCTCCTCCCGGTGGCCCCATGCCAGCCCGAGCGTATGGCGGACATGGGCCTGGCCGGCGATGTCTCCCGACTGCTCGTACAGGGCGAGGGCTTCGGCGAAATGGGACAGCGACTCCGCGTGCAGCCCCGCCCGGGTGCAGGCGCGGCCGAGCAGCTGGTGGACCAAGGCATGGGCGGTCACGTCGGCCACGTGTTCGACGGCGCCGGACGCCAGGCGCCAGGCCGCGACACAGTTCTGGAGCAGGTTGTGGCCCAGGTGGAAGGTGTCGAGCGTCCAGGCGAGCTGCCATACGGCACCATGAAGACCGTGCTCGGCGGCCAGCCGCTGGGCGGCGAGCGCGCAGGCGTGCTCGGCCTTGAACCAGGCCTGGGCCGCCGCCACGTCCGCCAGGGCGTCCGTCAGGCAACCGGGGGCGGGCGGCTCCATCCGGATGGCGCTGCGCCGGCGCGGGGAGAGCAGGCGGTCGGCGGCGTACGACGTGTGCAGGTAGAAGTCCACGAGACGGCGCACGGCGGCGGCACGGGCCTCCGCGCTCAGGTCCAGGCGGGCGCGCTCGATGGCGTAGAGGCGGACGAGGTCGTGCATCCGATACCGGCCGGGAACGTGCTGGTCCAGCAGATGGGCGGTTTCCAGGGTGCGCAGCAGCGTACGCGTGTGCGCCACCGGGCGGCCGATGAGGCCGGCGACGGCGAGCAGGCTCGTGTCCGGGCCCGTCACGAGGCCCAGATGGGCGAAGGTCTCGGCCGCCTCGGGGGCCAGCACGCGGTAGGAGGAGCCGAAGACCTCCCGCAGGTCGGTGCTCAGCTCGTCGGTCTGCAGGGCGTCCAACCGGGTGGGCTCCGCCTGGAGCTCGTCCGCCAGCGCGGTGAGCGGAAGGCCGGCGTTGATGATGGCCCGCGCCGCGACGATCCCGAGGGCCAGCGGCAGTCCCGCGCAGGTCTTGATGATGCCGTCCACCGCCTCGCGCTCGGCCGCCATGCGGTCCTGGCCCAGGCGGCGTCTCAGCAGCTGGCCGGCCTGCGCGTCGGAGAGCGGCGCGAGCCGCAGTAGGTGGGCGCCCTCGGCCGCGATCAGGCCGGTGAGCGCGGTCCGGCCGGTCACCAGGGTGAGGGCATCCGGAGAGGGGGGCAGCAGTGGGCGCACCTGGTCGGTTTCGCGGGCGTTGTCCAGGAGGACGAGCACCCGCCGGCCGGCCAGCAGACTCCGGTAGAGCCCGATCTGCTCGCCGAAGGCGGAGGGCATCCGGTGGTGGGGCACGTGGAGGAACCCGAGCAGGATCCGCACCGCCTCCGACGGTGACATGGGCGTCGCGCCGGGGCTGAATCCCCGCAGGTCCACGTAGAGCTGGCCGTCGGGAAAGCGGTCGCGTGCCGTGTGGGCCCAGTGGGCGGCGAGCGCGGTCTTCCCGACCCCGCCGGTGCCGGTGATCACGCAGGTCGTGGCGGTGCGCGGCGGGGCCTCGTCCGTGAGCGGGAGGAGCCCGTCCAGCTCGAACAGCTCGGCTTCCCTGCCGCTGAAATGCTTGACGTCCGAGGGGAGCCGGCAGACCGGCGTCCACGGTGCGGGCTCGCTCACCGGCGCGGCGCCGGCCAGGATGGCGGCCTGCAGCTGCTGGAGCTCCTCGCCGGGCTCCAGGCCCAGCTCGCCGGTGAGCACCGAGCGGGCGTGCTGGAAGGCCTCCAGCGCTTTGTCCCGTTGTCCCGCTCGCGAGTGCGCGAGCATGAGCAGCCGCCACGCGCGCTCGCGCAGCGGCTGCTCGGCGACGAACGCGCGGAGGTCCTCGATCACCTCCGCGGGCCGGCCGAGGGCGAGCTTCGCCTCGGCCCAGTCCAGCCTGACCATGGCCAGCCGCTCTTCCAGCTCGGTCACGCGGGCGAGCATGTGACCGGAGAGCTTGGTGCCTTCGGCGGGTTTGCCCCGCCACATCCCCAGAGCCCTCTCGAACTGGGCGACGGCGGCGCGGACGTCGCCCGTCTCGGACTCTTTCCGCGCCAGCCGGATCGCCTGTTCGAACTGGAGGAGGTCCACCTCCTCGGCGTGCGCCTCGAAGGTGTAGCCCGTTTCCCTGGTGAGCAGCCGCGTGTCGAGCGACAGGCTCCTGCGGAGCTGGCCGATGTAGGTCTGCAGGTTGGGGATGGCGGAGGGAGGGGGGTTTTCCCACAGGGCCTCCACCAGCCGCTCCCGGGACACCAGCGTGTTGACGTTGAGCAGCAGGCTGGCGAGGACGGCGCGCGGCTTGCCGCTGAGATGCACCTGCCTGCCATCGGCCCAGCTCACCCGTACCGGGCCCAAGATTGCAAAGGTCGCGTCGACCATGACCCGCTCCTCGCCTGTAGTGGCTCTGTAGCGTGCTTGTGGCACCAGCGCCGATTGTGACCCAGCGGGCATTCATGGTCGAGAGGGACAGGCCGGAAAGATCTTTCCGGCCTGTCGCCAACGGTCAGCTCGCGCCGCAGGAGACCGTCGGCCAGGTCTGGTTGCCGTTGTGCTGGATCGTCACGCCCCAGTTGTTGCCGTTGCCGTTGGGCCTGGCGGTCAGCACCTGGGCGCTGGGGTAACTGGCGGTGATGTTCCAGGTAGCGATGATCTTCGCCGGGGACGGCACGTTCATCGTCACGGTCCAGTTGCTGGAGCCGCTGACGGCGACGTTGAGGTTGTAGCGGTCGCTCCACTGCTGCCCCGCGGACAACGACGCGGTGCAGCCGCCGCCGGGGTTGCCGCCTCCTCCTGAGGAGGAGCCGTCGAGCGTGATGTTGGAGTTTCCGCTGCTCTGATATCCCTCGGTCGCGAGGATCATGTAATCGTGGCTGCCGAGGCTCATGCCGTAGCGGGCCCATGCGTCGAAATGGTTGCCGGCGGTGATGGTGCCGCCCGTCTTCTTCGACTGCCGGACGCTCCAATATTGGTTGAAGGTTCTCGTGCCTTCGATGGAGGGGGCGTTGTACCGCGTCGTCTGGTAGACGTCGTACGTGCCGCCGTCGCTGGTCACGGTGCCCTTGTACGTGCCCGTGGGCCGGTAGGTGCCCCAGTTGTCGACGACGTAATACTCCACGAGCGGATTTCTCGTCCAGCCGTAGAGGGCCAGATAGGCGTTGCCGGACGGGTTGAAGCTGCCCGAGTAGTTCACGGTCCTGCGCCCGCCGGGATTCCAGCCCTTACCGGCGACGAAATTGCCGGTGTTGCTCCATGAGGTGCTGTAATTGCCGCCGGATCCGAGGTTCATGGACACCGACCCGGCGCTGTCGGTCCAGAACGAATAGAAGTAGCCGTTGTTGGTGCCGGTCTGGTTGGAGGTTATGGGGGCCGCGTTGGCGATGCCGGGCGGCATCACGATGGCGACGACCAGCGCCACCACCAAGGCGCAGGCACGGCGGATGAGCATGTGCTTCCTCCTCGCGACGGTTCCGAAATTATCGGCATTGTGTCGAAAGTATCGGCATGGCTTTACCGGGCTGTCAACGAGCCTTGTCAGCCACCAGGCCGGCGGAAGCCATTCAGGCTGGTCAGCGAACGAGATGCGCCGGTGAAAGTTTCGTACACGGTCCGAAAAGGCGGTTTATTCGATGGAGGCGTGTTTCCTGCCGCTTGTACAGTGACTGCGGCCGAGCGGGGGGAGGGATCATGCGCGTGCACTATCCGCGTACCCCTCACCTGCCCTGGTCGCCCGGTGCGACCCCGGACGACGTGCGCGCGGGCGACCTGTCCGGGCTGCGCGGGCGTGAGGTCGTCGTCACCGAGAAGCTCGACGGGGAGAACACCACCCTGTACGCCAACGGGATGCACGCCAGGTCGCTGGACTCGGCCCACCACCCGTCCCGGGCGTGGGTGAAGGGTCTGCAGGGGCGGATCGGCGGGCGGATCCCCGCGGGGTGGCGCGTGTGCGGGGAGAACATGTACGCCCGGCACTCCATCGCGTACCAGGGGCTGGAGAGCTGGTTCTACGGGTTCTCGGTCTGGGACGGCGATCGATGCCTGGACTGGGACCGCACGGTCGCCTTCCTGCGCGGGCTGGGGATCCCGGTGCCGCCGGTGCTGTGGCGCGGCGTCTTCGACGAGCGGGCGCTGCGGGGGTTGCGGCTGAACCCGGAGCGGCAGGAGGGCTACGTGGTGCGGGCCGCCGAGGGGTTCGGGCGGGCGGAGTTCGCGGGGCGGGTGGCCAAGTGGGTGCGGCCGCGGCACGTGCGGACGGACACGCACTGGATGCACGCCACCGTCGTGCCGAACGCTCTGGGCCCGGCGGCGGCGCTGTGGTCGGTGCGCTCGGGCGCGGACCCCGACGTGAGCGCCCTGCTGGCCGCGGTGGACCTGCCCGGAACCGAAGCAGCGACCCCGGACGCGGTGGCCCCCGAGGCGGCGGCTCCGGACACGGTGACTTCGGACGCGGTGACTTCGGACGCGGTGACTTCGGAGGCGGTGGCCGAGGTGGTGGCGCGGCTGGATGCGATCGGCCGGTGTGGAGATGCCCGGCTGGCGGGGGTGCTGGCCGTGGTGGCGCACGCCGTGCCGCGGGCCACGTTGGCGGCGCGGCTGGCGGGGC
>NZ_JBSFTC010000391.1:0-8859 GCF_053590415.1 Nonomuraea sp. NPDC003201 | reverse complement strand
CCGCCGGCTGTTTGTTCCGCGGCTTATTTTGAGCAAATGCCGTCTACGCCACACTCGGCTCCGTAAGCAGAAGAAAGGTGCACGATGCGGGTGCTGGTGGTGGAGGACGAGCCGCTGCTCGCCGACGCGATCGCCGAGTGGCTGCGCGAGGAGACGCACGCGGTCGATCTGGCGCGCGACGGTGCGGCGGCGCTGGAACGGATCGCGGTCAACGAATACGACGTGGTCGTGCTGGACCGCGACCTGCCGCGCGTGCACGGCGACGACGTGTGCCGGGAGCTCGTCGCGTCCGAGCGCGACGCGCGGGTGCTGATGCTGACCGCCGCCGTCCAGCTCGACGACCGGGTCACGGGGCTGTCCCTGGGGGCCGACGACTATCTGTCGAAGCCGTTCGCGTTCCCCGAGCTGGCCGCGCGGGTCCTGGCGCTGGGACGGCGCTCGCGGCCGGCCGTGCCGCCGGTGCTGCGCAGGGCCGGGATCACGCTGGACCCGGCGCGCAGGGAGGTCTTCAGGAACGGGCGGTTCGTCCCGTTGTCGAAGAAGGAGTTCGCCGTCCTGACGGAGCTGATGCGGGCGAACGGCACCGTGGTCTCGGCCGAGCTGCTGCTGGAGAAGGCCTGGGACGAGCACGCCGACCCGTTCACGGGCGCGGTCCGGCTCACCATTCTCAAGCTGCGCCGCAAGCTCGCCGACCCGCCGGTGGTGGAGACCGTGCCGGGGGTCGGGTACCGGATCGCATGAGCTTTCTTCGCATGAGCTTCCTTCGCATGAGCTTCCTGAGGCGGCTCGTACGGCCGCGGCCCACGCTGCGGCTGCGGCTCACCCTGTTGTTCGGCGCCCTGTTCATGCTCGCCGGGCTGACCCTGCTCGGCGTCACCTATCTGCTGTTCAACCAGCAGCTGACGAACTCGTTCGAGAGCCGGTTCATCGCCCCGCCGGGCAAGTCCAAGCAGCTGTTCTTCGTCCAGGACGGCGTCGAGCTCTCCGGTGAGGCGGCGTACGAGTGGATGCGGCAGCAGGAGCTGACGCTGCGCGGCGCGGCCATCACGTCGCTCCTCACGCAGGGTCTGATCGCGCTGGTCGTGGTCGGCGCTGTGGCCGTCTGGCTCGGCTGGGTGGTCGCCGGGCGGGTGCTGGCCCGGCTGCACCGGGTCACCGAGACGGCGCGCAGGATCGCCGCCGCGCCCATGGCCGAGCGCGGGCTGCACGAGCGGATCGCGCTGGCGGGGCCGGACGACGACGTCAAGACGCTCGCCGACACGTTCGACACCATGGTGGAGCGGCTGGACCAGTCCTTCGACGGGCAACGCAGGTTCGTGGCGAACGCCTCCCACGAGCTGCGCACGCCGCTGACGCTGAACCGGGCGCTGGTCGAGCTGGCCATGCACCGCCGTACGGCCTCGGCGGAGATCAAGGAGCTGGGCGAGAGCCTGCTGGAGATCAACGCCCGCCACGAGCGGCTCATCTCCGGGCTGTTGCTGCTGGCCAGGTCGGAGCAGGAGATCACGGACCGTTCCCCGGTGGACCTGGCCGACGTGGTGACGCACGTGGTCAGGCAGACCGCCGCGGACGCCCACGACTCCAAGGTCACCGTGCACGAGGTCACCGCGCAGGCGCCCACCGTTGGGGACGCGCTGCTGCTGGAACGGCTGGTGCACAACCTGGTCGAGAACGGCATCCGCCACAACCTGGACGACGGGACCGGGTGGGTGCGGGTGGTGAGCCGAGTCGTGTCCGGCAGTCCGGCCGGCTCGGCCGGGTCGGGCGGGTCGGGCGGATCGGGCGGCTCGGGTGGCTTCGGCGGCTCGGGCGGCTCAGCCGGATCGGGCGGGTCGGGCGGGTCGGGCGGATCGGCCAGGTCCGGCGGATCGGCCAGGTCGGGCGGATCGGCCAGGTCGGGCGGGTCGGGTGGCTTCGGCGGATCGGGCGGGAGAGCCGAGGTCGAGGTCAGCAACACCGGGCCGGACGTGCCGCCGTACGAGATCCCGCAGCTCTTCAAGCCGTTCCACCGGCACGGGGCCGAGCGCGTGATCACGGCCAGGAGCGCGGGGCTGGGGCTGTCGATCGTACGGTCGGTGGCGGTGGCGCACGGCGGGGACGTCCGGGCGGAGCCTCGGGAGGGCGGCGGCCTGGTCGTGACCGCGTCGCTGCCGCTCGCCTTCCATTAGCTCGGTACTGTCGGGTGTCATGGAGATCTGGATCAATCCCGCGTGCTCGAAGTGCCGCTCCGCGCTGTCCATCCTGGACGCCGAGGCCGCCGAGTACACCGTGCGCCGCTACCTTGAGGACCCACCCGACGAGGCCGAGATCCGCGCGGTCCTGACCCGGCTGGGCCTCGAACCGTGGGACGTCACCAGGACCGGCGAGGCGCGGGCCGCCGAACTCGGCATGGCCACCTGGCCGCGCGACGCGAACGCCCGTGACCGGTGGATCAGAGCGCTGGCGGAGAACCCGATCCTGATCCAGCGACCGATCATCACGGCCGACGACGGAACAACGGTGGTAGCCCGGTCCGAGGACGCCATCCGCTCCGTACTCCCCTGACCGTCCCCACGGCTCACCACCGAACGGGCCAGACAGCTACGAACCGCCACCCAACACGGCCAGAGAGCCACGGCTCACCACCGAAGGCGGCCAGAGCAACGAACCACCGCCAAACACGGTCAGAGGACCACGAACCGCCGCCGGACGCGGCCAGAGAGCCACGGACCGCCGCCAAACACGGTCAAACCCGCAGATCACCGCCGAGCGCGGCCAGACCCGCAGATCGCCGCCGAGCGTCGGGGAGGCGCCGCATCCGCGTTCGGCTCCGCGGCGGTCCAGCCGCCACGCGCCCGCGCCCTTCTCAGCGGCACGGGAGTCCCACTCCCAACACGCCCGCACCCACCCCAGCGGCCCAGCAGCCCGACTCCCAACACGCCCGCACCCATCCCGACGCTACGTCGGTCCAGCCACCGCCCGCCCGCACCCACCCCAGCGCCGCGGCGGTCCAGCCGCCATGCCCGGACCCATCCCAGTGCCGCGGCCGTCCCGCCACCGCCCGCCCGCACCCATCCCAGCGGCCCGGGAGTCCGACCGCCAATACGCCCGCACCCATCCCAGCGGCACAGCGGTCCCCGCAGCCACCCATCCGCTCGTCCGGCCGATTTCCGATTTCGGCCGCATCCGCGCGGACGCGCAGGCAGTCGTGCTCGCGGGGACGGACGGCGAGGATCATCGATGCCGACACCGGCCGACTGCGGGCATCGACCCCCGTCGTTGACGACGACCAGGCGGTGCGTGGCCGTACTCCCCCCGGCACCGCCTCGGCCGCGACCGGGGTGGGAAGTGGTGCACGCGGTCCTACGACCCCCGTGTGGATCGCTTGGTCAGTTGACGCAGTCCTGCGTCTTGAGGCTGAGCGCCAGCTCGTAGACCTTGCCCTTGGAGAGCAGGAACGAGTAGTTGGCCTTGGAGTTGCCGGGGACGCTCACGTACGGGTATCCGCTCGCCGCGGTCTTGACGCCCGGGTACGCCTTCTTGATCTGCGTCATCGTGGAGCCCAGGCCGATGCCCTCGGGCGTCTTGACGCCCTTCGCGGCGAAGATCAGGGCCACGCCGCGCTTCTTGGAGATGTACAGGCCCACGTTGTCCTTGCCGGTGGGCAGGGCCTTCAGGTCCCAGCCCGCGCACGAGCCCGCCTCGCCGGCCTTCTTGAGCACGACCTCTCCGGTCGCCTTGGCCTGCTTCTCGCTCATGCCGAGCCGGACCTTGCCGTAGCCGTACGGCCCGAGCGCGGTCTTGGCGGACGCGGCGAACGCGGGCGCGCCGGCGGTGAGCAGTGCCCCGCCTGCCAGGACCGCCACAAGCACCTTCATCACGATGATCTCCCCTGTGTCGAACGGTACGCATGCTTCGAGTGGCGGACCCGGCGGAAAGTTCATCCGGATTCGTCACGAACGCGCCACACCGGCGGCGCGAACAGGCTCACAGCCGTGACGAGCACGGCCGCCACGGCGCACGCACCCAGGACGGGCCCGCTGCCCAGCAGCGCCGCCGCGGGCCCCGCCAGGCCCATACCGACGGGCGCGGCCACGAGGGCGCCGAGCATGGTGACGGAGGTGGCGCGGGCGACGAATTCCTCGGGGAGGTGGCGCTGGATCGAGGTGGTCTGGAGGACGTTGTAGACCACCAGCTCCATGCCGGCGGCCGCCGCCGCGAGCGCCAGTAACCAGAGCGCGGCGGGGATCGCCAGCAGCGCCGGGAGCGGGGCCATCAGGAGGAAGAAGAGGAGCGCCGCGACCACGGGCCGCCCCGGCCGCCAGCGGGCGCCGACGAAGCCCCCGGCCAGCCCGCCGACGGCGTACGCGATGCCGATGGCCGACCAGGCGGGCGCGCCGCCGAGGTGCTGGTCGGCGACGTACGGGCCGAGGACCAGGATCGGGGAGACCACGAGCACGTTCGTGAGCGCGCTGTGGATCGTCCACGTCCACAGCCACCGGTGCCGGGAGAACTCCGCGAAGCCGCCGCCGATGCCGGCCAGCACACCGCCACTCGGCCGCGGTCGGCCCCTCTCGAGGGGCAGGCGGTACAGAAAGGCCGCGCTCACCAGGAACGTCAGCGCGTCGACCAGGATGGCCCAGCCCGGCCCGACCAGCGCCACCAGGGCTCCGGCGGCGCCCAGCGCCAGGATCGACGCCGCGCTCCTGGAGATCGAGATCAGGGAGTTGGCCGCCTGCACATGCTCCCTGCCGGCCAGCCCGGTCACGAGGCCCGCCGCGGCCGGGGTGAAGAACGCCGATCCCGCGCCGGCGATCAGCTGCAGGGCGACCAGCATCCAGAGGTGCGCGGCGCCGGTGAGCAGCAAAACCGCCGTCATGCCGTGCGCGGCGAAGCGGATCAGGTCGGCGAGCAGCATCACGGTCCTGCGGGAGAACCGGTCGCCGACCGCCCCGCCCAACAGGGTCAGGAGGATGACGGGCAGCCGGGTGCTCAGGACCACGATGCCCAGGTCCACGGGTGATCCGGTGAGGTGCAGGACGGCGAACGCGATCGCCAGCGGGGTCAGCGAGTCGCCGAACGCGGAGGCGGTCTGACCCAGGTAGTAGCGCCGGAACCCTTTGGCCGCCAGCGGCGCGAACATCGAACGCGAACGCGAACGCGGCGAGACCGCCCGGTCGTCGGCGTCCCGCTGCCCACCCACGCCGAGCCGAGCGCCGGCATCAGCCCGGACGTCCGCAGCAGCTGGAACGGCGGCATCGGAATGGTCGGCAGTGGCGGCTGAAGCACGGGCATCGAAACGATCGGCCGTAGCGGGATGAGCGCCGGCATCGCAACGGTCGGCTGCGGCGGGCTGAGCACCGACATCGCAACGGTCGGCTGCGGCGGGCTGAGCACCGACATCGCAACGGTCGGCTGCGGCGGGCTGAGCACCGACATCGCAACGGATGGCCTCGGCGAGCCAAGCACCGGCATCAGGTCCGATGGCCGTGGCGGCTGGAACGGTGGCATCAGGGACGGTGGCTGTGACGGCCGAAGCGCCGGCATCGAAACGATCGGCCGTGGCGGGCTGAGCGCTGGCATCGCAACGGATGGCCTCGGCGGGCCGAGCGTCGGTGTCAGGTCCGATGGCCGTGGCGGCTGGAACGGTGGCATCGGGGACGGTGGCCGTGCCACGGGGATCGGGCTCGACGCCCGTGGCACCCGGGGTGCTCGGGCCGAGTGGCGCCGTGAGATGGCGAGCCTCGGGTGCCGCGAGGTGAAGGGGGTCGCCTATGGCGAGGTGGTGGGTGTCGGGTGCCGCGAGGTGGTGGGGATCGCCTATGGCGAGGTGGTGAGTGTCGGGTGTGGTGGGGTCGAGCGGCTGGGGCTCGGTTGTGCTTCGGTGGCTGCGATCGGACACCGTGCCCCCTTTCGACGCGCGTGTGGCATCGGCACTCGCCCCTGGTCGCCGGTGCCGGTCTGAAGATTCGGGGACACTCTGCCAGGCTCCACCGACAGTTCCGGGGTGGTCAGGCTGGGGTGTAGTGCGCGTTGACGGCGGGCTGGCCGGTGTAGTTGGGGCCGGCCTGGTCGTCCGCGCCCAGGTAGCGGTACGGGAGGTCGAGGCGTCTGCGGCCCCGGCAGCTGATCCTTCTGGTGCGCCCGTCGTACGTCATCCCTTGCGAGCGCAGGGCGGTGGTCAGGCGGCGGCCGGCAGGGGTGTCGTCCGGGAGGCGGATGCTGCGGGTGTCGAAGTTCGCGACGAAGAGGCCGTCTTCGGTGAGCCAGTCGGCGGCCTTCGCCAGGAATGTGAGCTTGTCGCCGATGTAGTGGAGGCCGTGTACGCACGTGATGAGGTCGAACGGGGCATCGGGGCGCCAGGTGGCGACGGAGGCGGTGATCAGTCGCAGCCGTGGCGGGGTCGGCGGGCAGGCGAAGAAGTCGACCAGGTCCACGCCCACGATCTCGGCGTCCTGCCCGAGCAGCGCGGTGGCCTCGCTGAGGGCGTTCGCCGTGCCGCAGCACAGGTCCAGCCAGCGCGCCGGCCGGGCTTCCGTGGCGCGGAGCACGTCGATGACGTCGATGCCGAGCTCTCGGTTGTAGGAGGGGAGGCGGCGTTCGCGGTTCATGAGGCTGTTGGCCACGACGGGCGAGCCCTCCAACTCGTCGTCCGTGGTCAGCGGCATGATCGCACCCTTCTGGCCGTGCCCGGGGCTACCGGAAGGTTTCCGACAGATCCGGAACTTCGCCACAAATCCGTAGGCAGTCGCTATCGTACGTAACGATCAGCCGCCCCCGTCTCAGGAGTCACTTCTCTCATGCCGCAAGTCGAACCGCTGCGGGAGGATGACCCAGCGACAGTAGGGGAATACCGCCTGTTCGGCCGGCTGGGCGCGGGCGGCCAGGGGACCGTCTACCTCGGGCAGGCTCCCGGCGGGAGCCCCGTGGCGGTCAAGGTGCTGCGCGAGGGTGCGGGGTTCGACGACAGGCTGGCCAAGGAGATCGCAGCCGCGCGGCGGGTGGAGCCGTTCTGCATCGCGCAGGTGCTGGACGCCTCGCTGGGCGGCCCACGACCGTACATCGTGACCGAGTACGTGGACGGCCCCTCACTCCACCAGGCCGGCCGCCACAGCGGAGCCGACCTGCAACGGCTCGCCGTCGCCACCGCCACCGCGCTGGCCGCCATCCACCAGGCGGGCATCGTGCACCGGGACTTCAAGCCCGCGAACGTCCTGCTCGGTCCCGGCGGGCCGCGTGTCATCGACTTCGGCATCGCCCGGGCCATGGACGACGCCCTCACGCACACCAGCAGCATCGTCGGCACGCCCGCGTACATGGCGCCCGAGCAACTGGCGGGGCAGTCGGTGGGGCCGGCGGCGGACGTGTTCGCCTGGGCGTCGGTCATGGCGTGGGCGGCCAACGGGACGCCGCCGTTCGGGCAGGACACGCTGCCGGCCATCATCAACCGCATCCTCCACAACGAACCTCAGCTCGGCGACGTCCCGCATCCGTTACGGGGCGTCCTGTACGACTGCCTGGCCAAGGATCCGCATGGCCGGCCGACGATGCGGGACGTCATCCTGCGGCTGCTGAGCGGGCAAAACTCCGGAGGGCAGGGGCCGATGCCCGGGGTCCCCCAGGGAGCGGGGTCCGGTCCGATGCCAGGATCCGCAGGACAGGGGCAGGGGTGGGGGCGGGGTTACGGGTCGGGGCCAGGGCAAGGGCCCATGCCAGGGCCGGGTCAGGGGCCGGGGGCCGGATCGGGGCCGGGGCCGGGGCAGGTCTTCGGGGCTGGGAACGGGCCGGTGCCGATGCAGGGGGCGGTGCCGGGGCAAGGTCCGATTCCTGGGCCGGGACGTGGGCCAGTGCAGGGTCAAGGGCCGGGATATGGGCCGGGGTCGGGGCAAGGACCGGTGCCTGGGCCGGGTCAGGGGTATGGCCCTGGCCAGGGGCATGGGCCGGGGCGGCGGGGGGTGGCTGGGCGGCGGGTTGTGCTTCCGGTGGCCGTGGGTGTGTCGGGGGTCATGGTGGTGGCGCTGGTCGGTGGCGTCGTCTGGCTTGCCCCCTGGTCGAAGCAGACCGGTCAGGCGTCGTTCGCCGCCGATCAGCTCAGCCCGTCCGCCACCACCAAGACCACGGAGCCCCCGGCCACGAAGACGCCGCCCCGGAAGACCCGCAAGGCCACCCCCAAACCCACCCAGAAGGTCACCCCCAAGGTCACGTCCACGCCACCGTCGGCGACGCCCACTCCCAAGCGCACCACGGCGCGCCCGACCGTGGCTCCCACCCCCACCAAGACCACCAAGAAGCCGGTCGCGAACGCCAGGGTCAGCATCCTCGAGATCGAGCTGTTCGGCGGCCCCGGCCAGAGCCAGGGAAGCGGCTGCTACATGCCGCCGGTCCACTTCCAGACCAACGTGGAGTCGACCCGGCAGAAGGTGTGGGTCTCCTACAAGTGGCTGCTGGACGGCAAGGCGGTCACGGGGAACAGGTCGTGGGTGTCCGAGGGCGGGTACACCGCGTTCGCGACCTCCGGCCAGTACATGCTCAAGGCCGGGCGCCACACGGTCGCCCTCAAGGTCACCTCCCCGTCGGCGACGCAGAAGAGCGTGTCGTTCAACGTCTGCGCCATCCCAACATGATGATGCCGGAAGCCATCGGCCCGTACCGGGTCGTCAAGCAGCTCGGCGAGGGCGGCCAGGGCGTGGTCTACCTGGCCACCGCCCCCGACGGCACCCGGGTCGCCGTCAAGGCGCTGCACGAGGGGCTGCCGGGTGACGGCCGGTTCGCGAAGGAGATCGCGGCCGCGCGGCGGGTGGAGCCGTTCTGCATCGCGCAGGTGCTGGACGCCTCGCTGGGCGGCCCACGACCGTACATCGTGACCGAGTACGTGGACGG
>NZ_JBSFTC010000390.1:0-8886 GCF_053590415.1 Nonomuraea sp. NPDC003201 | reverse complement strand
GCACGAGCCGCCGTTGCCGGTCCGGGCGGGCCGCGACTTCGGCGGCCTGATCATGGCCATGCTCGCCAAGAACCCGGCGGCCCGCCCCACGGCGGCCCAGGTCCGCCAGGCGCTGAGCGCCCTGGCCGGGCCCGCCCCCGTGCCCCGGCGCCGCCGATGGCTGGTGCCCGTCGTGCTGGCCGCCGCCGTGGTGCTGGGCGCGGGCGGCTGGTACGCCGCGGGCGCGCTGGGCGAGGAGCCCGAGACCGGGAAGTTCGCCAAGGCGCCCGATCCCTGCAAGCTGCTCACCGACGAGCAGGCCGCCCGGATCATGAAGGCCAAGCCGTCGCGCGAGGCCACCCGGCCGGGCGAGTGCCAGTGGATCCTGCGTGACGGCGGGGAGGACGGCCGCCGCCGCATCGTCGTCCGCGCCTGGGCGGAGCGGCCCGACGGCGATCTCGGCGGACCCCAGGTGGCGCAGCGCCGCTTCGCCAGCGAGAAGACCGGCCGCACCGGCGCGGAGGGCACCGTGATGCGCGAGGTCCGCGGCTCGGTCTCCGACGTCCCGGGGGTGGGGGAGTCGGCGATCATCCAGAACAGCTTCAGGGCCTACATCAACAGCGACGCGACGGGCTCGTCCGACAGCACTGTGCTCTTCCGTACGAGCAACGTGCTCGGCGAGGTGGTCTGGCACCGCGAGAACGTTCCGGTCAGCGCCCCGGCGGACAAGGAGCCCGCCCTCGCCGTCGCCCGCTTGGTCTCGGCCGCCCTGTCGAAGTGAGCCCGTCGGAGCACCGTGCCGTTCGAAGTGGGCGCGGTCGGGGAGGGGCCGCTGCCAGAATGGGCGGGAGTGCTGCAAGTACCTTGCAAGGGGGATGACTAGCATGTTTCCCCGCAAGTCAGGGCAACCCCAGGAGTCCCAGTGAACCCCGGCAGCGAGTGGGAGCCGTCCACCACCCCGTACCAGGTGCCGGGCAGGCGCTTCGAGCCGCCCACCCAGCCGCCCAACCAGCCGCCGACCCAGCCGCCGACCCTGCCTCCAACCCTGCCTCCGATGCCGCCGCCACCGCCGCCCCGGCGGCCCGCCTGGCTGCTGCCCACGCTGGCCGCCGCCATCGTGGTGCTGGTCGCGCTGGGCGGGGTGGGCGCGTACTTCGTGGTCAGCAAGGTCTCGCGCCCCTCCCAGCCGCCCGCGGCGCAGAGCGAGCGGCCGTCGCGGGCCGCCTCCTCGGCGCCCGTCGGCCTGGACGTGTGCGCCATGCTGTCCGCGGAGGAGGCTGACCGGCTCGTGCCCGGCGCGACCGTCACCAAGGACTCCAGGGAAGGCGACTACACGGTCTCCTTCACCTGCAAATGGGAGAACCGGCGCATCTCGTTCGGCGAGTTCTGGCGCAGCAGGGAGATCGACGTCCGGATCGAACAGTACAAGGCCGACGGCGCCAAGACCGGCCGGTCCATGGCGCAGAACTCGTACGAGGTCGACTACGGCGGCGACAGGTACGCCGCGACCGCCAAGCCCTCGCTCAAGCCCGACGAGAAGGAGTACGTCTCCCCGATCAAGGAGATCCAGGGCGTCGGTGACGCCGCGCACGCGCAGTACACCTGGCGCCGCAGCGGCAAGCTGCTGTGGTACTCCTACGGCCAGGCCAACGCCCGGGTCGGCGACATGACGGTCGAGATCAAGTACCAGGCGGGCCAGCAGCGCAAGGACGCGGCGATTCTGACCAACGAGACCACGCAGTCGATCACCGAGGACAACGCCATCCGCGAGGTGAGCCGGCTGGCCGGCTTCTTCGCCAAGGGCATGGCGGCCTGGCAGGCGCAGCACCCGAACGTGCTGGCCGAGCCGGAGCCGTCGCAGGCCCCCGCCTCGCCGAGGACGAGTGCGAGTGCGAGCGCGGAGCCCTCGCCGACCGTCCTGGCGGCCTTTCCCGGAGAGTGCGGGGCCGTGACCGAGGTGGCCACGCGGCTCGTGCCCGAGCCCACCACCAGGGCGCGCGGCACCGAGGCCGGCTCCGACGCCCAGACCGAGTGCCGCTGGCTGAACCTGGACGTGCCCGGCGCGGGCGAGGGGATCAAGAAGATCCGCAGCGTCCTGATCACCGTGCACCGGTTCACCAACCGGGCGGGCGCCGCCGACGTGGGCGCGGCCGTGAGCTACTACGCCAGCCAGCGGGGCGGCGACAAGGGGTTCGAGGAGTCGTCCATCGGCGGCATCTCCTGGAGCAAGCTCACCGATGTCAAGGGGATGGGCGATCAGGCGTACCAGCAGTTCATCCAGAACCGGCACAGCCGCGAGGTCTCCGCGTCCACCGGCACGGTGCTGGTGCGCAAGGGCCCGGTCGTCGTCAGGATCGACTTCTCCGGCCACCAGCGGCCCGAGAAGGAGCCGGCCACCTCGCCCAAGGTCGTGTTCATGCCGCAGAAGGAGGCGATGGACGGCGTGGTCACCGTGGCCGAGGCGTTCATGGCCCAGCTGGCGAAGCAGCCCGCGGGCAGCTAGGCAGACCCGGTCGAGGAGGGGCGTGGCGCCCCTCCTCGGTGACGGCCGCGCGCGGGAAACATCCCCCTGACGGATCATCCTGTCAACGGTTAATGGAGCTGCAACCCGCTTGCAAGCGCGACAAATACCTTTATGTCTTGCAGGACCTGAGCCGCGCGATCACGTTTGTCCAGTACAGGGGCATGGGCAAACCGAGGGGGATCACGCGGCTCACTTCTTTTCCCGGACCAGGAACGGTTCGAGCAGGCCCGGAACCGCCCGCGCCGCCAGCTCCAGGCCGTCGCCGCGGTCCACGTCCACCACGTCGTAGTGGCCCTTGCCCGCGGCGGTGGCGGCGGAGACGGTCAGCAGGCCGCCGCGGCGCTGGAAGTACGACTCGGTGATCGTCCAGCCGGAGACGCCTCTGCGGTCGAGCGCGATCGTCCTGCGTACCACCGCGCCCTGCCTGGTGACGAGGTGGCGGCGGCCGAGCGCGTGGCCGAGGCTTCTGGCGCTCTCCACGGCCAGCCACATCCCGAACGGCAGCGCCAGCGCGGGGACCGCCCAGACGGCGGCCCGGGACCACTGCCACGGGAGCAGCCAGGAGGCCAGGCCGGCGGCCAGGGCCAGCACGGCCACCGTCACCAGCGCCCGTACGATCCGCCGCCGTCTGGCCGCCGCCGGATGCGGCACCAGCGCACCCATCCCCAGCCCGTCCGCGCCGGTCTCCGGCCCGGCGGCGTCGCCCGCGTCACGCTCGGTCGCCCGGTGCCGGCCCGTGCCGTGGCCGGTGACGCCCGCCGGCGGCCAGGGCGAGTCCATAGGCGCGGCATGCCCGAGCGCGTCCGTTCGCGGCGCAATGGGCGTCGGGGGTGCGGCGGGGGTGTTGGCGATCTTGGTGGCGAGGGGCCAGGCCAGGGCGCGGGGGAGGGGAGGGGTGAGGGCGGCGGCGTCCTCGGTCTCGTGCTCGTCCGCCTTGCCGAGCCCCGTGGCGATGGTCTTGACGCGGGCCCCGCCGCCCAGCCTCAGCAGCAGCGGCTCGCTGATCTCCACGCCGCGCAGCCTGCGTTCCTCCAGGGTCAGGGACCGGGTGGTCAGCAGGCCGCGGTGGAGGCGGAGGCGGCCGGGCTCGCGTTCCAGCCGGTAACGTCCCCACGACTCGGCGAACAGCAGGACGGCGCCCAGGACGCCGACGGCCAGGTTCACCGCGAGGATCAGCGGGACCGCCACCAGCGGCCGCGCCGTCACCCAGTCCCACAGCCCGTCGGCCGCCTCTGTGACGAGCCTCTTGGCCCCGAACGAGTTCAGCGCCTTGTAGAGCGCCCCGAGCACCAGCGCGGCCCCCGTGAACGACCACAGCGACAGCGGCGCGTACCGGATCCACGACCAGCGCAGCTCCGCCAGCGGCCCCTCGCCGGACGCGGGCCGCTCGTCCTGGTGCAGCAGGCTACGGCGCAGCGACTCCGCCTCGTGCCTGGTCAGCGGGTCGAGCACGAGCTCGGTCCCCTCGGCCGCGTGCTCGCCCGTGCCCACCTTGACCACGGTCAGGCCGAACACCCGCGCCACCGGGTCGGCCCGCAGGTTCACGCTGCGGACCCGGTCGAGCGGGATCGCGCGGTGCCGGCGGAGAGTGATGCCCGAGCGCAGTTCGAGGCGTTCCCGGGTGAGCCGCCAGCGCGTCGTACGGAGCCTGGCCACGTCATACGCCACCACGGCGGAGACGACCAGCGTCGCGGCCGCCGCGCAGACCGCCGCGATCCCGCCGAGAGGCCAGTCCCGGCTCACCAGGAAGCGCAGGAGACCGGCCACCACGCCGGCGACGATCGCCAGCGACTTGACCGCCGAGGCCCAGAGGCTCCGCCCCGCCAGCCGCCGCCAGCCCTCTTCAAGGAAGGTCGCTCCGGCGTCGTCGTTCACGTGGCGTCCCCCGGCGTGGCCTGGGTGAGGGCGGTGAGGCGTTCGGCCAGCTCGGCCGCCACCGCGTGGTCCAGCGCCTCGATCTTGATGGCCCCCGCGGAGGAGGCCGTGGTCACCGTGACGTCCGCCAGCCCGAACATCCGCTGCACCGGCCCCCGCGCGGTGTCGACCCGCTGGATCCGCGACATCGGCGCCACCCGCCAGGTGTGGGTCAGCCACCCCTTGCGGGTGTAGACCGCCTGGTCGGTGACTTCCCAGCGCTCCACCCGGTAGGTGGCCCGCGGCGCCAGGACCGCCAGCGCCACGCAGCCCGCCGCGAAGAGCGCCACGCACGCCCCCAGCCAGACCGGCCGCGAGGTGAGGATCCAGTACGCCGCCACCGCGCCGGCGGCCACCGGCACCAAGAGGATCAGCCCCTGAACGGTCCACCAGGCGACCGCCCGCGGATCGGCCTGGTTGCGCGGCGGCCGCAGCCCGGCCGGCGTGCCCGCGTTCATCTGCCGCTCTCCGCGTTCTTGCCCGAGTCGACCACGGCCAGCAGCACGAACCCGAGCACGCCGATCACGATGGCCGTGAACACCTCGTAGCCCTCCAGGAACGGCAGCCGGTTGACCACGAGCAGGTCGTGCGCCCACCGCCACCAGCCGAACAGGGTGTTCAGCAGGCCGCCCACTCCCTGCAGGAGCAGCAGCCAGCCGAGCAGCGTCAGCACCATTTTCATGGTCCCCAGCGTCGTCCACGGGTCACGGGGGCCGCGTCGGCCGTAGGTCTCGTGCGGCAGCTACTTTGGTCGCTGTCGCCGTACCCTCGGCAGGGCCTAACCTCGATGAACGTGACGCACGAATACCGGTGGGCGCTGCCGTCGGTGCTGCTCGGCGACGGCAGGGAGGGCGGCCGGGTGCGCCGCTCGACCCGCGACTGGATCGTCGACATCGCCATGTTCCTGCTCGCGTGCGGCATCACGGTCATGACCCTGCCGGAGCTCCAGGACGAGCCGGAGCCGCTGCAACTGCTGGAGCAGGTGGTGGGCGCGCTGTCGTGCGTGGCGGTGTGGCTGCGGCGGCGCTGGCCGGTGCGGTTCGCGCTGGTGGCCACCCTGCTCTCGTCCTATCTGGAGCTCGCCGGCGGGGCCTCGGTCGTCGGGCTGTTCACCGTGGCGGTGCACCGGCCGTTCAAGGTCTCCGGCCCGGTCGTGCTGTTCTCCCTCGTCACGCTCGTGCCGTTCATCCTGCTGCGGTACCAGACCGACGCGGAGCGCGGCGAGATCGTGGCCCTGTCCCTGTCGCTGGTGCTGACCACGTTCGCGTGGGGCATCGTGGTCAGAGCCCGGCGGCAGCTCATCTGGTCGCTCAGGCAGCGGGCCGACAGCGCCGCGGAGGAGGCCAAGCGGCTCGAACGCGAGCGCATCGCCCGGGAGATGCACGACGTGCTCGCGCACCGCATCTCCATGCTCAGCCTGCACGCCGGCGCGCTGGAGTTCCGGCCGGACGCGCCCGCCGAGGAGATCGCCAGGGCGGCCGGGGCGATCAGGACCAACGCCCATCTGGCACTGCAGGACCTGCGCGAGGTCATCGGCGTGCTGCGCCACGCGGGGCCGGGCGGCGGCGACGACCCGGTCCCCGACCGGCCGCAGCCCACGCTGGCCGACCTGCCCACGCTGGTGGAGGAGTGCCGCCACGCGGGCATGGACGTCCGGCTCGACCTGCGCGCCGACGGCGACGCGCCGGAAGGACTCGGCCGCAACGTCTACCGCATCGTCCAGGAGGCGCTCACCAACGCGCGCAAGCACGCGGGCGGGGCGCCCGTGGCGGTCGCCGTCTCGGGCACGCGGGGCGAGGGGCTGTCGGCGGAGGTGCGCAATCCCGTGGGGGTGCGCCACGTCCCGCACATCCCGGGCTCCGGGGCCGGGCTCATCGGGCTGACCGAACGCGCCGAGCTGGCGGGCGGGCGGCTGGAGCACGGCGCGACGCAGGCCGGCGAGTTCGTGGTGCGCGCGTGGCTACCCTGGCCGGTGGAGACGACTCGGGAGGACGCATGATCAGGCTGCTGATCGTCGACGACGACGCGATGGTGCGGGCGGGGCTGTCGATGATCCTGGGCGGCGCCGACGACATCGTGATCGTGGCCGAGGCCGGCGACGGATCCGAGGTGCCGCCGCTGGTGGCCGAGCACCGGCCCGACGTGGTGCTGATGGACATCCGCATGCCCGGCGTCGACGGGCTCACCGCCACCGAGGCGCTGCGCGGCACGTCCGCGCCGCCCGAGGTGGTGGTGCTGACCACGTTCCACGCCGACGCGCAGGTGCTGCGGGCGCTGCGGGCGGGGGCGGCGGGGTTCCTGCTGAAGGACATCGCGCCGGGCGACCTGGTGCAGGCCATCAGGAAGGTGGCCGCGGGCGAGCCGATCCTGTCGCCCGCGGTGACGCGGCAGCTCATCACGCACGTGTCCGACGGCGCGGCGGGAGACCGTACCTCACGGGCGAGGAAGCTGCTCGGCCGGCTCAGCGAGCGGGAGCGCGAGGTGGCGCTGGCCGTGGGGCAGGGCAGGTCGAACGCCGAGATCGCGCGGGAGCTCTACATGAGCGTGCCCACGGTCAAGGCGCACGTCTCGCGCATCCTGTCCAAGCTCGACCTCAACAACCGGGTCCAGGTCGCGCTGCTGGTCTACGACGCCGGCACGTAGTCAGCGGGTCAGGAGCTCCTCGATCGTGGCCCGGTGCAGCACCAGGTCGTCGGGGTCGTCGGGCCTGGGCTGCTCGCCGAAGTGGATCCGGCGCTGCCACACCCTGGCCATGACGATGCCGTGCCGGAGCGCCGCGTACATCTCGTAGAAGTCCATGTCGCGCGGCTCGTACCCCGTGATTTCCCGATATTTCCTGCAAACGTCCTCGCAGCGCATGAAGTCGGGCATGCCAGGAAAGCCTGCGGAGACGGTGATGTCCTGGAAGAAGCGGTGGAGGAAGATCATCCAGGACAGGTCCAGCTCGGGCGGCCCCACCGCGGCCATCTCCCAGTCGAGCACCGCGACCGGGGTGAAGTCCCGGAACATCATGTTCCCGATCCGGGCGTCGCCCCAGCACAGCACGTCGGGCCCGGGCTCCCGCGGCCAGTGCGACTCGAGCCATCGGAAGGCCCGGTCCAGCACCGGGATCGGCCGCTCGCCGTGGGCCCACTCGTAGTAGCCGCGCTGCGCCTCGACGTGCGCGCGCAACCCGGCGGCCCCGAACGGGGCCAGCTCCGCGGGCGTGAACTCCGCTTGGTGCAGCGCCGCCAGGACCGCCACGCCGGCGTCCTGCAGCCTGCGCCGGTCCGCGGGCGCCGCGTCGAGCAGCCAGCTCCCGAACGTGTACGGCATCACGTCCGGCGGCACGTCGCCGTCCTCGCGCTCCATGACGAGGAACGGCGTGCCCAGGTGTTCCGGGTCCGGCTCGAACCAGAGGGCCCTGGGCGCTGGAATCCCAGCTTTCTGCCTGGCCAGGCGCATGATCTCGAACTGCGCACGAAGATCGTACGAGGGGAACACGGGAACGGCTTCTACCGCAGGTGCGAGCCTGGCTACGCAGCGCGTTCGCCCTTCGTCCCAGGTCGCGGTGAAGAACAGGGTCTCGCTGGACATGCCGTTCTCGGCGGGCCTGGACACTTCGGACACCGAGGCGCTCGCGCCGACCCTCCCGCGCAGCCAGCGGGTCAGGCTGTCGCGCAGTTCCACCAGGTCACGGGTGGAGGTGCGGATCTCTTCTGCCATGGTCGGCCTCCTGGGTGAACACCCGTCCCGGCTCAGTCGTATATCCCCAACCAAGCGCTTGTCTAGAGAGAGGTGGCCGTTACGGTCAGGTACGCGGCAGCCGTACCCTTGTCTGAAAGGGCATGTCACGAAGGGACAAGTGGGATGAGTTCAGCGGGTGAAGGCCTGTCTCGCCCGCTTCCCGAGCAGGTGCGGCTCAATGTCGTCGATCTGGCGTCCCAGGTCCTCGGGACGATGCCCGCTGCCTCCATACCGCCGCCCCTTCGCGGGATAGCCAAGTTCGACCCCCGAAAACGCGCCAAACTCGGCAGCGCGCCCATCGCGGCGCAGCTCGAGAACGACAAGAAGTTCCGCGAACTGGTGGCCGAATCGGTGGAGGCCGGCTGGCCCGAATTGGTGGCGTCCCTGGCCGAGGGGAATGTCCCACCGGCCGCCGACCCCGTGCTCGTGGCCGCGGCCGCCTATCTCACCCGTCCGCCCGGCTGGGCGGAGATGATCGAGGTCGCCCGTACGGACCTGGAGCAGTCGGCCGTGGCGGCCGAGGGATCGGAGCGCGAGGAGGTCGTCACCCGGCTCCGCGAGCAGCTCGCCGCGCAGAAGACCGCCGCCAAGGAGGAGGCCGACCGGCTGCGCGAGCAGATCAGGGCGGCCCGGGCGGAAAATTCTGATTTGAGGCGCAAGCTCCACGACGCCCGCGAGCGGGCCAAGGCCGCGGTGCAGCGGGCCGACGAGATGGAGCACGCGGCGGAGGACGCCAGGTCGGC
>NZ_JBSFTC010000389.1:0-8891 GCF_053590415.1 Nonomuraea sp. NPDC003201 | reverse complement strand
CTGGCCGGGGTGACCGTCGGCCGGCGCAGCAGGATCGCGGCCGTGGCGGCGGGCGCGGCCCTGCTCGCGGGTTCCGCGTGCACCCGGTTCGGGATCTTCCGCGCCGGGATGGAGTCCGCGAACGACCCCAAGTACACCGTCCAGTGGCAGCGGAGGAAGCTCGCATGAGCCGCAAAGTCATCGCCTACCTGCCGTTCTTCGGCATCGTCCTGGTCACCTGCGCGGCTTCCTGGCTGGCGGGCAGGACCGCTCCCGAGGGCCTGATCCGGGGACGTACGATCAGCAGATGACCGAAAAGACCGAAACCACGCCTGGATGGCTCTCGCGCGACGAACTCGAGTCGGTGCGGGGCCAGCTGCCCATCCTCTACGTCGACGCCGTGCCGGTGCGGGTCGACGACACCGGCGTGGTCACCCGCGTCGGCCTGCTGCTGCGCATCGCGTCAGACGGCACGGTCAGCCGGGCGCTGGTCTCGGGACGGGTGCTGCACCACGAGCGGATCCGCGACGCGCTCCTGCGTCACCTGGAGAAGGATCTCGGCCCCGTGGCGCTCCCCCACATCCCCGCCTCCCCTCAGCCGTTCACCGTCGCCGAGTACTTCCCCACGCCCGGCGTCACCCCGTACCACGACCCCCGCCAGCACGCCGTCTCCCTGGCCTACATCGTCCCCGTCGCGGGCGACTGCCGGCCCCGGCAGGACGCCCTGGACCTGGAGTGGTTCACCCCGGAGGACGCCGCGTCCCTGGCGGTGCAGCAGGAGATGACCGGCGGGCAGGGCGTGCTGCTCAAGCAGGCCCTCGCCCACGTCGGCTGCCTGCCCTGATCAGACGGCCCTGATCAGACGGCCCTGATCAGACGGCCCTGATCAGACGGCCCTGATCAGACGGCGCTGATCAGACGGCGCTGCGGAAGGAGAGGGAGCGGCCGCCCGCGTCGAACTCGGCGCGGGCCGTGACCCGCTTCCCGCTCCCGCCGGGCAGCGCGAAGCCGACCGAGATGGCCGTTCCCGGGTCCACGCGCGGCATCGTGCGGGCCCGCGCGCGGTTCAGGCCCAGCTCGACGTCGCGCCAGGGCACCGACGAGCCGTTGTACAGCGTCACCACGACCTGGCCGCCGGTGATCTCGGTCTTCAGCCCGTACGGGATCCGCGGGTCCGGGCCGATCGAGTCGTCCAGCAGGGTCATCAGCTCGTCCACCAGCTCCACCCGCTCCGCCGCCAGGTCGCGGCGCTCCGCCGGGTCGGTGGCCAGGTCGTACAGCTCGACCCGGCCCTCCGGCCCGGCGCCCGCGATGTGCGGCGCGAAGCGGACCAGCTTCCACCGGCCGCGGCGGACCGCCTGGGCCTTGCGGGGCCGGTTCCACACCAGGTGGTCGTGCTTGGGGGCGCCCGCGCCGGTGAGCAGGCCGCGGAAGGACAGGCCGTCGAGGTGCGCGGGCACCGGCACGCCGGCCAGGTCCGCGAGGGTCGGCAGCACGTCCCACGAGGCCACCGGCTGTTTCACCACGCGCGGTCGTAACGCGGGCGACCAGGCGATCAGCGGCACGCGGATGCCGCCCTCGTAGACGTCGCGTTTGTCCCCGCGCCAGGGCCCGTTGGAGTCGAACAGCTCCGGCGTCACGCCCTTCTCGCTGTGCGGCCCGTTGTCGCTGGTGAACAGCACGAGCGTGCGCTCGGCGACACCGGCCGCGCGTAACTCCCGCACCAGCGTGGCCACGTCGGCGTCGAGCCGGGCCACCTGCGCGGCGTGCCGCCGGTTCGGGCCGCTCCACGGCCGGTTCTCGTAGCGCCCGGCGTCGCCGGGGATGACGCTCGGCGAGTGCGGCAGGTTGGTGGGGAAGTAGAGCAGGAACGGGTCGTCGCCGCCGCGCCGGATGAACTCGACCGCCCGCTCGCGGAACAGGTCCGGCGCGTACTGCCTGCCGTCGAGGCGCACCTTGGCGCCGTTGTGCCACAGGTACTTGGGGAAGTACTGGTGGGCGTGGGCGTGGCCGATGTAGCCGAAGAACTCCTCGAAGCCGCGCTCGTTCGGGTGCGAGGCCTGGCCCGGCAGCTCGGGGCCGAAGCCCCACTTGCCGAAGCAGGCCGTGCGGTAGCCGGACAGGCGCAGCAGCTCGGCGAAGGTGAGGTCGGCGTCGGTCAGCGAGCGCTGCGGGCCTCCCTCCGGGTTCTCGCGTACGGTGCCGTGACCCGCGTGCAGCCCGGTGAGCAGCGCGCAGCGCGACGGCGCGCAGAGCGGCGCCCCGGAGTAGGCCGTCTCGAAGCGCACGCCCTCGGCCGCCAGCCGGTCCAGGTTGGGGGTGCTGATCAGGCGCTGCCCCTGGCTGCCGATCTCGCCCCAGCCCAGGTCGTCGGCCAGGATCACGACGATGTTGGGCCGTGAAGGCAGACCGGCCGACGCGAGAGCAGGTGAGGGCCCAGAAGTGGGCAGGGTGAGGCCGGCGAGACTTCCGGCGAGCAGGGTACGGCGAGAGGGCCCGTCGATCACGAACCGCAACCTATCGGAGCCCAAGGCGAATAGGAGACAAATCGCAGCTGAACTTCCCTCACCGCGTGTAGCCCCACAGGCGGCAGATCTCGCGCAGCTCGTCGGGCACCTCGTCCATCGACGGCAAGGGGCGGCCCGCGACGACCGTCCCGGTGCGGATCTTGTCGCGCCAGTCGCCGATGCCCTTGACGAAGCCGCCGTGGTCCTTGTCTCCGTAGGTGAGCATGGCCGGCTCGAACTCCACCCCCAGGAAGAGGCAGAGCCGCCGCAGCTCGCGCTCGGGGTCGGCGACCAGGTCCTCGTAGCGCAGGGTCAGCCCGTCGAGGTGGGTACGGGCCTCCTCCAGGTACGTCATGTAGCTCAGCGTGCGCGGCACGGCCTCCTCCATGGGCCGCCTTTCCGGATCGGCCTCGTGCCAGGACTGCACGATGGACATGGGGTGGCGCAGCAGGAAGAGGAAGCGCGCGTCGGGCCAGCAGGTGGCGATGCGCCGCCAGGCGAACACGTTGCTCGGCGTCTTCTCCGCCAGCACCGGCTTGCCGCTGCGGGTCAGCTCGCGGTGCAGCAGCCGGTCCCACACGATGTGCTCGATGTCGCTGTGGGTGTGGCCGAGCGCCTCCATGGCCTGCCGTACGGGCTCGGTGCCGAGCCCGACCGTGAGCCGCCTGAAGTGCGTCTCGATGGGCGAATGCACCTGGGAGTGGCTGTTCAGCATGACCCGAAGGAGCGTGGACCCCGACCGTACGGACGACAGCAGGAAGACCGGCTCGCGCAGCAGCCGGTCGTGCGCGGGATCGGCGGGCGGCCGCACCTCGTCGCCCGGCAGCCGCTGCATCACCAGCGGCGGCGGTGGCGGCGGCTTCGGCGGCCGCCGCGTCAACGTGTATCCCGTCAGGCCCTCCAACGTCGTGTTGGCCCGATACCTCCAGCTCATGGCCCACAAAGGTAGAGACAGCCCGTGAACCCCAGGTGAATCCGGGCTGTGAACCTCACCCGCGCTTGTGGACGACCCGCTCGTGCACGACCGCGTACGTGTTGCGCAGCGCCGCCATCGACTCGTCGTAGGAGGCCTGCGCGACCCCGGTGAACAGGCAGTCCACCACCATGAGCTGGGCGATGCGGCTGCCCAGCGCGCCCGAGCGGAACTTCGTCTCCCGCGCGGCCGTGGTGAGCGTCACGTCGGCGGCCCGGGCCAGCGGCGAGTCGTGGAAGTTCGTGATGGCCACGGTCGAGGCGCCCGACTTGCGGGCGATCGACAGGAACTCGACCGTGTCCACGGTGGCGCCCGTGTGGGACACGGCGACGGCCACGCAGCCGGAGTCGAGCGTGGCCGCCGACGTCCAGGCCGAGTGGGAGTCGTGCCAGTTAATGGCGGTACGGCCGATGCGCGACAGCTTCTGGTGCAGGTCGAGCCCCACCAGGGAGCTCGCGCCCACCCCGAAGCTGTCGATCCGCCGGGCCGCCAGCAGCAGCGACACGGCGGTGGCCAGCGCCTCCATGTCCAGCGAGCGGGCCGTGTCGGCGATGGACAGCGTCTCGTTCATGGCCACCTTGGAGACGATGCCCTCCAGGCTGTCGTACCGGTCGATGTCGCCGGACGCCTCCGACAGGCTCGACGTGGTCAGCTCCTCGCGCGCCACCGCCCTGGCCAGGTCGATCCTGAGGTCCTTGTAGTGGGCGTAGCCCATGCGCTGGTAGAAGCGCACCACGGAGGTCGTCGAGGTCGCGCAGCGGGCGGCCAGCTCGGCGATGGACAGGTTGGCGGCCCGGGCGGGATCGCCGACGAACTCCTCCGCGATCCGCCGCTCCGACGGCCGCAGCGCGGGAAGGGCGGCCCGGATGCGGATCAGCACGGTCCCGTCGTCCTCGGACATCCTCACCCATCCCCGCAACGGAAAGAAAAGTACCCAAGTGGTAGGGTCTGCGTAATTTTATGACCAACTCCCCCCAGGAGACCAACATGCCCCGTGGCGCAATCTCCGCGGTCGGCATCGCCGCTGCGCTGTCCGTCGCCCTCACCAGCTGCTCGTCATCCTCCGGCTCATCCACTGGGCCCGCCCCGAGCGCCGGCGGCGCGGCCTCCGGCAAGACCCTCGTGGTCGGCGTGACCACCGACCCGGACACGCTCTTCCCCTGGAAGGCCACCCAGTTCCAGGCCGTCAACGTGTTGCAGAACCTGTACGGGACGCTCACGGAGTTCGACAAGGACCTGAACGTGGTCCCCGGGCTGGCCGAGTCGTGGCAGACCTCGGACGACGGCAAGACGCTCACCCTCAAGCTGAGACAGGGCGTCACGTTCGCCGACGGCAGCGCGTTCGACTCCAAGGACGCGAAGTCGTCGCTGGAGAAGATCATGGACGAGAAGACGGCGGCCGTGGCCAGGGCGTCGCTGTCGTCGGTGAAGTCGGTCGAGGCGCCCGACGCGGGCACCGTGGTGCTGGAGCTGACCGGGCCCGACGCCGCGCTGCCGGCCAACCTGGCCACCGTCAACATGGCGATGCTCTCCTCCGACGACACCGAGGAGAAGCTCAACACCACGCCGAACGGCACCGGTCCGTTCAAGCTGCGCAACCGCGTGGCGAGCCAGTCGATCACGCTGGCCAGGAACGACGCGTACTGGGGCGGCGAGAAGCCGAAGGTGGCCGCGGTCGAGTTCCGGGTGATCCCCGACGAGTCGTCCATCGTCTCGGCCATGCAGTCGGGCAACGTTCAGCTCGCGGTCTTCAACGACCCGCTCGTCGCGCAGACGGCGCAGGGCGGCGGCACGCTCACCGTGAGCAAGACGCCGCAGCTCAACTACCACGTGCTCCAGCTCAACGCGCAGCACGGCGACCTCAAGGACGTCAACGTGCGCCTGGCGATCCAGTGCGCGATCGACCGCAAGCAGGTGCTCGACACCGCCGCGCTCGGCGAGGGCGAGGTGACCGGGCCGATCACCGCCCCCGCGTTCAAGTCGGACCCGAACAAGCGCCCCTGCCCGGCCCGCGACCTGGCCAAGGCCGCCGAGTATCTCGGCAAGGCGGGCAAGTCCGGCGGGGTGACCGTCAAGACCGTCGTCTCCCAGGGCGAGTACGCGACCTCGGTCAACGAGGCCCAGAACCTCAAGGCCCAGCTCGCCGAGGCCAAGATCAACCTGGAGCTGGAGGTGCTGGAGTCCGGCGCGTTCGTGGACCGCTGGGTGGCCGCCGACTTCGACGCGGCCGTGGCGCTCAACGGCGGCCGCCCCGACCCGGACGGCTCCTACGGCCGCTACTTCACCAGCAAGGGCAACCTGAACAAGGTCGCCGGCTACAGCTCGCCCGAGCTGGACAAGCTGTTCACCGAGGGCAAGGCGACGACCGACCAGGCCGCCCGCAAGGCGATCTACGAGCAGGTCTCGGCGAAGCTGGAGGAGAACGCCCCCTGGATCTGGCTGTTCTCCGGCTACACCTACACCGCCACGGCCTCCGGCGTGCAGGGCTTCGTGCCGATGGCCAGCGGCTCGCTGCAGTATCTGCGGACCACCTCCGTCAGCTGATGAGACGTATGCGCAACCGCGTCATCAGCACGGTGGGCACCTTGTTCGGGGTGGCCGTGCTGGTGTTCGTCATGCTGCGGGCGATCCCCGGCGACCGGATCACGGCGGGGCTCGGCACCGAGGCCGCCGCGCTCACGCCCGCCCAGCGGCAGGCCCTGGAGCAGTACTACGGGCTCGACCAGCCGCTGATCGCGCAGTTCTTCTCGTGGCTGGGCAACATGTTCACGGGGAACTTCGGCTACTCGGCCCGCCAGCAGCAGAGCGTGCTCGACCTGACCCTGCACTCGCTGCCGGTGACGTTCGAGCTGGCGGTGCTCTCGATCGTGCTGGCGCTGCTGATCGGGGTGCCGCTGGGCATGCTGGCGGCCTCCAGGGCCAACTCCCCCAGGGACGCCCTCGGCCAGCTGGTGAGCCTGGCGGGGCTGTCGGTCCCGGCGTTCCTGCTGGCCACGGCGCTGCTGTCGATCTTCGCGGCGTCGTTCGGGTTCAACCCCAACGGGCAGGGCTTCGCCATGCTCTTCGACGATCCGCTGCTCAACCTGCAGCAGATGTTCCTGCCGGCGCTGGTGCTCGGCTTCGGCATCGCGGCGCCGATCCTGCGCACCACCCGCACGGCGGTGCTGGAGGTGCGCTCGGACGACTTCGTCCGCACCGCCCGCGCCAAGGGCGTGCCGGAGCGGCGGCTGCAGGTCAGGCACGTGCTGGGCAACGCGCTCGTGCCGATCGTGACCATGACCGGCCTGCAGTTCGGCTACCTGCTCGGCGGCGCGGTCGTGGTGGAGCAGATCTTCTCCGTGCCGGGCGTCGGCCGGCAGGTGCTGCTGGGCATCCAGCAGAAGGAGTACGCGGTCGTGCAGAGCACGGTGCTGGTGATCGCGCTGGCGTTCGTGCTGGTCAACCTGCTGACGGATGCGCTCTACCGGGTCATCGACCCGAGGGTGAGGGCCTCGTGAGGAGGAGTCCCGCCCTGGTGGCGGGGTCGGTGATCCTCGTGCTGCTGGCGATCGTGGCGGCGCTGTCGTACGCCGGGCTGCTGCCGTACGACCCGGTCGCGCAGCACCCGCCCTCCCGGTTCGGGGCGCCGTCCGGCGCGCACCTGTTCGGCACCGACCAGTTCGGCCGGGACGTGTTCTCGCGGGTGGCGGCCGGGGTCGGCAACTCGGCGCTCATCGCGGTCGTCGCCGTGGTGTTCGCGACCGTGGCGGGCACGCTGGGCGGGCTCGTGTCCGGCTTCTACCGCGGCGTCGCCGACGGCGCGATCGGCGGGGTCACGAACGTGCTGTTCGCGTTCCCGCCGCTGCTGCTGGCGCTGTCGCTGGCGTCGGTGCTGGACCGGAACTGGTTCACCATCGCCGTGGCCATCGCCATCGTGTACGTGCCCATCTTCGTCCGCGTCACCCGGGGCCCGGTGCTGTCGCTCAGGGAGATCGAGTACGTGAAGGCGGCCGTCTCGACCGGCATGAGCCGCTGGCAGATCATGCTCCGGCACGTCCTGCCGAACATCACCTCGATCGTCATCGTCCAGGTCGCCCTGTCGCTGTCGTGGGCGGTGCTGACCGAGGCGTCGCTGAGCTTCCTGGGCCTGGGCACGCCGCCGCCCGCGCCGTCGCTGGGCTCGATGATCTTCGAGGCGCGCAGCCTGGTCTTCGTGGCACCGTGGACGCTGATCGCGCCGGGCGCGCTCGTCGTGCTGCTGGTGGTGGGCCTCAACCTGCTCGGCGACGGTCTGCGTGACACCTTCGACCCGCGAGGAAGACGATGAGAATTCTTGGGATGATCTCCGGCACGTCGCACGACGGGATCGACGTGGCCGTGGTGGACTTCGAGCTCGTCGGCGGCCTGCTCGAAGGCCGGGTGGGTCACACGGCGAGCACGCCGTACCCGGCGGAGCTGCGGGCCCGGCTGATCGCGGCGCTGCCGCCGGCCGAGACGACGCTGGCCGAGGTGTGCGTGCTCGACACGCTCATCGGGCAGAGCTTCGCCGAGGCCGCGGCGTCGGCGATCGCGCTGGGCGGGCCCGTCGACCTGATCGTCTCGCACGGGCAGACGGTGTTCCACTGGGTGGACGGCACGCACGCGCTCGGCACGCTGCAGATCGGCCAGCCCGCGTGGATCGCCGAGCGGACCGGCGTCCCGGTGCTGTCGGACGTGCGCGTCCGGGACATCACGGCGGGCGGGCACGGGGCGCCGCTGGTGTCGGTGCTGGACGGGCTGCTGCTGCGGGCCCACGAGGGCGGTGCGGCGGCGCTCAATCTGGGCGGCATCGCGAACATGACCGTGGTGCGCGGCGGCGAGCTGTACGCCTACGACATCGGGCCCGCGAACGCGCTGATCGACGCGGTGGTCACGAGCAGAGGGCTGAACGAGCGGGGCTTCGACGCGGACGGGCGGATCGCGGCCTCGGGCCGGGTGGACGAGCGGCTGCTGGAGGTGCTGCTGGACGAGCCGTACTACGCGCTGGCGGCCCCCAAGAGCACCGGCAAGGAGCTGTTCCACCTCGGGTACGTGGAGGCCGCCCTGACCCGGGCGGGACGCGCGCCCGGGGACGCCGACCTGGTGGCGACGCTCACTGAGCTGACCGTCCGGACGGTGGCCCGGGACGTGCGGGCCGCCGGGGTGGGCGCGCTGGTCGTCTCCGGCGGCGGCTGCCGCAACCCCGTGCTCATGGACGGGCTGCGGGCCGCGCTGCCCGGCGTGGACGTGGCGCCGTCCGACGACTACGGGGCCCCGTCCGACGACAAGGAGGCCATCGCGTTCGCGCTGATCGGCTGGCTGACAGCGCACGGCCTGCCCGGCACGGCGCCGGGCGGGACGGGTGCCCGGGAGGCCCGCACCCCCGTCGAGGCGGTCGAGGCCGAGAATGGCCCTCATCGTGGTGGATTTGCCCG
>NZ_JBSFTC010000388.1:0-8899 GCF_053590415.1 Nonomuraea sp. NPDC003201 | reverse complement strand
GCGACACCTGCCGCCTGCTCGACATCCAGGAGTTGCTGTCCGACTCCGGCATCGGCCGCGAGATGCACGTGATCGTCGGCCGCGCCGCAGCTCGTCCGCCCCGGCGGGCCGCCGCCCTCCCGCGGCAGGCTCCTGCTGTGGGCGGACGCCTTCCGGACGCTTCCGCGGGTCACCGCCACCCAGGACGGACGTGTCCTCGGCCGTGCCCGGCTCCCGTGGCCGGCCGCTCCCGGCCGGGTTTTCCGCGTCCCCTACTCCCTCGTGGCGGGCGCCGACCCCACGGGCGGCCCGGTGCGCCTGGCTCTGGAGTGACCGCTATCCCTGTGGTTTGCGGCCGGCGAGCGACCTCCAGCGGGCCCGCAGCGCGTGGGCGGCGGCCTTGGGCCTGCGGTCGCGGGTGAAGACGCCCTTCTTGTTGCCGTCCACGCGGTGGATGCCGTGGGAGGTCTGGAAGTCGGCGAAGTTCCACACGTGCTCGCCGACGAACGCCTCGATCCGGTCGAACACGCGGTGGTTCATCTCGAGGTAGGCCTGCTGGTACTCCTCGGTCCACGGGGTGTCCCACACCGCGTGCAGGCCGGGCATGGTGTCGGCGCCGTACTCGCTCATCATGATCGGCTTGCCGAACCTGCCGGCCCAGCCGCGCAGGTCGTGCTCCAGGTAGGTCTCGGCCGTGGCGAGGTCGCCGGTGGCGACGTACCAGCCGTAGTAGCGGTTGATGCACAGCACGTCGAAGAGGTCGGCGATGCGGTCGTTGTCGTGCGTGGCGAAGAGCACGGCCGCGTAGCTCACCGGGCGGGTGGGGTCGAGCTCGCGGGTGAGCTCCACCAGCGGCTCGAAGTACTCGCGCGCGCCCTCCTCGTTGGAGGCCGGCTCGTTGGCGATGCACCACATGACGACGCTGGGATGGTTCTTGTCGCGGGCGACCAGCTCGCGGATCGCCTGGGCGTGCGCCTCGCGGGTGGCCTCGCCGAACGTGTCCGGCGAGAAGGTGGGCCGGGGCGGGGCGCCGGTGAGCCCGGACGCGACGGCGAGGTTGAGGCCCACGGCGGCGGTCTCGTCGATGACGACGATGCCGTGCCGGTCGGCGAACTCCATCACCTCCTCCGCGTACGGGTAGTGCGAGGTGCGGAAGGAGTTGGCGCCGATCCAGTCCATGAGCTGGAAGTCGTGCACGAGATAGGCGTTGTCGTGGCCCTTGCCGCGCACCGGCGTGTCCTCGTGCTTGCCGAAGCCGGTGAAGTAGAACGGCTCGCCGTTGATGAGGAACTCGGTGCCGCGCACCTCCACCGTCCGCACGCCGAAGGGCTCGGGGTAGCTGTCCACGACCCGCTCGCCGTCCAGGATCTCGGCGACCAGCTCGTAGAGGTAGGCCGCGCCGGGCCGCCAGAGCCGCACGTCCTCGATGCGCAGGGTGCCGTTCGCGCCGTCGGCCGTGGCGACCTGGGTGCCGGTGGCGTCCAGGACGCGGACGCGGACCCGGGCGGGCTCGCTGGTCCGGACCGCGTACTCCACCGTCCCGTCCATGGCGGTGACGACGGTGACGTCCTCGACGTGGACGGCGGGACGGCTGCAGAGCCACACCGAGCGGGCCAGGCCCGCGTAGTTGTAGAAGTCGTGCAGGTACGTCTGCCGTCGCCGCCCGTCGGCGGTGACGGTGATCGTGCCGGGCGGGATCGTCGTGCCGGTCAGCTCGTTGTTGACCCCGATGGTGAGGCGGAACTCCTGCCCGGCGCGTACGTGCCCGGTGATGTCGGCCTCGAAGGGCGTGTAGCCGCCCACGTGCTCGGCCACCAGGACGTCGCCGACGTAGACCCGGCCCCGGTGGGTGGCGGCGTCGACGCGCAGGACGACGCGCTCGCCGGCCCAGCCGCGCGGCACCCGCACCTGCCGCTGGTACCAGGCCCAGCCCACGTGGTCGCGGATCGCGCTGTCGGTGAACAGGTCGTTGTAGCTGGCCGGGACCGCCGCCTCCAGCGTGGTGTCGAGCGGGCCTGGGCCGCCGTCGAGGGCGAACCGCCAGAGCCCGTCGAGACCGACCAGCTCGCGGGTGGGGGTGGAGCGCGGCTTCAGCATCAGATCTCCCCTCGGCGGGCGACCCCGCCCAGCCAGGCCAGGCTCGGCTTGGGGTGGCGCTCGAACGTCGTGCGGTCGACGGCGATGAGCCCGAAGGTCGGCTCCCAGTGGCCCCACTCGAAGTTGTCCAGTGCGGTCCAGTGGAGGTAGCCGCGCACGTCGATGCCGTCGTCCGTGCCGTTGTCCATGGCGGCGAACAGGTGGCCGAGCGCCTCGGAGGTGTAGGCGATCCGCCGCGTGTCGTCCGGGGTGGCGATGCCGTTCTCGGTGACGAGGATCGGCGTGCGGCCGGTCGTCTCCCAGGCGTGCCGGACGGCGATGCCGATGGCGTCGGGCCGGTAGGCGTTGCCGGTCATCGTGTTGTCCGGGTGTTGCGGGTGCGGGACGACGCCGTTCTCGTCGACGGCCTGGCTGGAGTAGGACTGCACGCCGATGAAGTCGTCGCCGCGGGCGGCCTCCAGGTAGAGGTCCTCACGGACGCGGCGCACCTCGCGCAGCTTGTCCTCGTTGCCCGGGGTCGGGGTGAGCGCCTGGCAGGCCACCGTCCAGCCGACGGCCGCCCCGGTGTGCTGCTTCAGGATCGCGCGGGCCGCGTGGTGCGCCTCGGCCAGCCGCTCGCCGATCTCCGGGTCGGGGTCGGGGAGCACCGGCCGCGCGGCGCCCTCGACGGTGGGGCTCATCCACTCCTCGGTCGACCGCTGGGTGGTCTGCGCGTCCCGGGCCATCCCGATCATGAGGGCGAGCATGTTGGGCTCGTTCATCGTGCAGACCCACTCGACGCCGTCGAGGATGCTCGTGGCCTCCCGCACGTACGTCTGGAAACGCTGGGTGGCGTCGTCGGCGAGCCAGCTGAACCAGCGCGGGTTCGTGAAGTGGTGCAGGGTGATGACGGGGGTGAGACCCAGGTCGAGAGCGGTGTCGATCATCCGGCGGTAGTGGGCGAGCTCGGCTCGGCTGAACTCCCCGGGGACCGGCTCGATGCGGGCCCACTCGATGCCGAAGCGGTAGGCGTTGAGCCCGGCCTCGGCCAGCAGGCGCATGTCCTCGGCGAAGCGGTGGTAGCTGTCGACCGCGTCGCCGCTGCGCTGCATGCCTGGCATCTGCTGCTCGAGGGCCCACCAGTCGCTGTTGACGTTGTTGCCTTCCACCTGGTGCGGCGCGGTCGCCGCACCCCAGAGGAAACCGGAGGGGAGCTGGGGCATGGTTGAGTTCCTTGCTCGAGACCATGGGTGTCGGCGACACGCTAGCATGAAAACCGAATCGCGATACTAATTTGGAGGGGCGTCATGATGGCATCCGGCAACCGCGGCCCGTACGCGAAGACCGCGGCGGTGCGCCGGCGCGTCCTCGAGGCCTGCGTGGACGCGTTCGGCGAGACCGGCTTCTACGGCGCCACCATGAAGGACATCGCCAAGCGCGCCGGCATCAGCCACACCGGGCTGCTGCACCACTTCCCCCGCAAGGAAGACCTGCTGCTCGGGGTGCTGGAGCTGCGTGACGAACGCGGCACCGAGTTCCTGGAGGCGGCCAAGGTGCTGGACCCGGCCGCCGACCCCGTCGAGACCCTGAAAGGCATGATCGCCGTCATCGTCGACAACGAGCTCCAGCCGGGGCTCATGGAGCTGCACTGCGTCGTGTCGGGCGAGGCGACCTCTCCCGACCACCCCGCGCACGCCTACTACGCCGACCGCTACCGCAATCTCCGCCGCTTCTACGCCGGCACCTTCACCGCCCTGGCCGAACGCGACGGGCTGCGCCCGGCGATCGACCCCGAGACGCTGGCCACCATGACCATCTCCCTCATCAACGGCCTGCAGGCGCAGTGGCTCTTCGACCGCGACTCCGTGAAGGTCGAATCCGCCATCCGCGAGTTCTTCCTCTCGGTCATTCCCGGGCTGCCCCGTGCGGCCCTGTCGTGAGCAGACTTATTTAACGGCTGAAACTTTCAGGTGATCCCTCACCTCCCCCGGGCCGATCGCCGCAGGCAGGGGCATGGATCGGCACTTCGCGCGCGCCGGGCGTGATCTTCCCTGCTTCTCCGGCCTTCGGCGGCTCTATAGCGTGTGGGGCGCTTCCCGCCCCGGATGGCCGGGGCCCGACCACGAGGTAGGTCATGAGAAGAAGGCTTCTCGCCCTCGGCGCCGCCGTGCTCGCGGCCGTCGCGTCGGTCTTGGTGTACGTCCAGTCCGCGTCCGCGGCCGCGGGCCTGCACGTCAGCGGCACGAAGATCGTCGAGGCCAACGGCCGGGAATTCATCATGCGGGGCGTCAATCACCCCCACGTCTGGTACACCAGCCAGACCGGCTCGTTCGCCAACATCAAGGCGCTCGGCGCCAACACCGTGCGCGTCGTGCTCGGCAGCGGCAAACGGTGGGGCCCGTCCACCGACGTCGCCAACGTCATCTCCCTGTGCAAGCAGAACAAGCTGATCTGCGTGCTGGAGGTGCACGACACCACCGGCTACGGCGAGGAGGGCGCCGCCGCCTCGCTCGACGAGGCGGCGGACTACTGGATCAGCCAGAAGAGCGCGCTCGTCGGCCAGGAGAACTACGTCATCATCAACATCGGCAACGAGCCGATCGGCAACACCAACGCCGCCCAATGGACCGCCGCCACCGCGAACGCGGTCAAGAAGATGCGCAGCAACGGCTTCGAGCACCTGCTCATGGTCGACGCCCCCAACTGGGGCCAGGACTGGCAGTACGTCATGCGCGACAACGCCCAGACGATCCTGAACGCCGACACCCAGCACAACACCGTGCTGTCGATCCACATGTACGCCGTCTTCAACACCGCCGCCGGCATCGTCGACTACCTCAACCGGTTCCAGGCGAACGGGTGGCCGCTGGTCATCGGCGAGTTCGGCTGGCGCTTCAGCTCCAGCGAGGTCGACCACGAGACGATCCTGGCCGAGGCGCAGTCGCGCGGCCTCGGCTATCTCGGCTGGTCCTGGAGCGGCAACACCGACCCGATCCTCGACATGGCGACCGGCTTCAACCCGAGCCAGCTCACCACCTGGGGCCAGCGGATCTTCAACGGCGCCAACGGCATCAAGGCGACCGCCAAGGAGGCCACGATCTACGGCGGCTCGTCCGGCACCCCGTCACCCACTCCCACCCCAACCCCCACCCCCACGCCTCCCTCCGGCGCCTGCTCGGCCACCTACCAGGTGACCGGCCAGTGGGGCGGCGGCTTCCAGGCCGAGGTCCGGGTCACCGCGGGCAGCTCTGCGATCAGCGGCTGGACGGTGACGTGGTCCTTCGCCAACGGCCAGACCGTCACCAACGCCTGGAACGCGACGGTCAGCAGCAGCGGATCCAACGTGACCGCCCGCAACATGAGCTACAACGGCAGCCTCGGCGCCGGAGCCAGCACGACCTTCGGGTTCCTGGGCTCGTGGAACGGCAGCAACAGCGTCCCCACGCCGTCCTGCGCCGCCCGCTGACGGAACGACGGCCCGGGCCGGACACACCGGCCCGGGCCCGGCTTTCTTTGGCACCCGAAGTAAGGGAGACCGAGTGGCCGGGAGGCCGAGAACCCGCGGGATCGTGCTCAACCGCATCCGGGCGGCGCGCACCATCAGCCGGATCGAGCTCGCCGCCGAGTCCGGGGTCACGCCGGCGACCATCACCCAGGTCGTCCGCGAGCTCATGGACCACGGGCTGGTCGTCGAGGTCGGGCGCGGAGCGTCCACCGGCGGCAAGCCCCGGACGCTGCTGCAGCTCAACCCACGGGCACGGTACGCGGTGGGCGTCCTGTTCGAACGCAACACCTGCGTCGTCGTCCTCGCCGACCTGACGGGCCGGCCGGTCGCGCGGACCTCGTTCCCCGGCACGGCCCTGCTGCCTCCCGGGCAGGGCCTCACGCTGGTGGCCTCGCGCGTGAACGCCCTGCTCGACACCGCCGGGGTCGATCGCGGGAAGGTGCTCGGGGTGGGGCTGGCGACGTACGGGCCGCAGGACCGGCGGGCGGGCGTGCTGCTGACCCACCAGCCGACCGCCGAATGGTTCGGATACCCGGTCGCGCCGCGCCTGTCGGAGATCCTGGGCCTGCCGGTGCTGCTCGACAACGACGCGGCGGCCGCGGCGATCGGGGAGTACTGGCTGGGGGCGGTGGACACACCCGCGTTCGGGTGCGTCTACATGGCCAGCGGCATCGGCGGGGGCGTCGTCGTGGACGGCGAGCTCTACCGGGGCAGCTCCTCCAACGGCGTCGAGATCGGCCACATCACCGTCGACCTGGACGGGGGGCCGTGCGGCTGCGGCAACTACGGCTGCCTCGGCAACTACGCCGACCCCACCGCGGTGATCAAGCAGGCGCTGGAGGCATCGAGCCTCGGCCGGCGGCTGGGGCTCGACTCCGCCGACTCGGACGTCATGGCCGGGTTCGGCCGCATCGCGACCGCGGCGCTGGCAGGGGACCCGGAGGCGCGTACGCTCGTCGAGCGCTCCGCCCGCCACCTGGGCACCGCCGCCGTCACCATGGCGAGCCTGTTCGACCTCGACACGATCGTGCTCGCCGGGCCCAGCCTCGCCGCGGCGGGCCCGATCTACCAGTCGGTCGTCCAGGAGGAGGTGCGGCGGCGCACCTTCGCCCGGCGCGCGCACCCGGTGCGGGTGGTCAGCTCGGTCAGCGGCTCGGACGCGGCCGCGATCGGCGGGGCCGTGCTCGTCCTGCAGGACGAGCTGGCCGTCCTGGAGCTGGCTCATCTTCATTAATATGATTACTTTTGTTGCAGGTGGTCCGGCCATGGCATGATTCCGGCATGGAGGAGATCGGAAGGGCCGGCGCCCACGACCGCGTGGTCGTCAGCCTCGGCACGGCCATCGTCAACGGCGTCGTCGCCCCCGACGAGGACCTCGACGTGGTGGCGCTGCAGGAGCGGTTCGGGGTGAGCCGGACGGCGGTGCGGGAGGCGCTGCGCGTGCTCGCCGCCAAAGGTCTGGTGGGCGCGCGGCCCCGGCGCGGCACGTTCGTCGCGCCGCGCGAGCAGTGGTCGCTGCTCGACGCCGACGTGCTGCGCTGGCGCTTCGCCGCCCAGGTCGACGAGGTGTTCCTCGACGAGCTGGGCGAGGTGCGCCTGACGATCGAGCCCGCGGTGGCGCGCATGGCCGCGCTACGGCGTACCGACCGGGACCTGGCCGCGCTCGAGGACGCCCTGACCGCCATGCGCGAGGTCGCCGGCCGGCCGACCGGCGACCAGGTCGAGGCCGACCTGGCCTTCCACCATGCCCTGTTGCGCGCGGCGCACAACGAGCTGATGGCCCGGATGGCGACCGCGATCGAGGCCGGCTTGCGGCTGCGCGACCAGTTCGTGCACGCCAACCTCACCAGCGAGTCCGCCGACAAGCACGCCGAGGTCCTGCTGGCCGTCCGCCGGCAGCGCCCGAAGGCGGCCGAGACCGCGATGCGGGCGCTCATCGAGCGCTCGATCGCGGACGTCGACATCGCCAAGAAGATCCACGCCGAACAGGGCGGTCACCAGCACTAGCCGGCGGGGTTCCAGCCGTCGCCGCCGGCCAGGTACTTCTGGGGGGTGTAGTTCGCCGCCTGCGCGTCGCTGAGCTGCGGACGGTTGGCGTTGGTGGTCGCGCCGGCGCCGTTGTTCCGATATTCGAGGAAACGGGCGTTCTTCCAGGAGTTCGATGACATGTCCGTCCACGGCTGCGCGGTCGCGATCGTCGCGCTCAGCGTCGACTCCCGGTAGAGCACCTGCGCGTCGGGGCGCCACGGCCGCCCGAGGGTGGTCGTGTTGTTCGTGGCGCCGGTGATGCGCGACTTGTAGAACAGGAAGCCGTACGTCTTGGCCGCCGCCGTGCTGGCCGCGGTGACGGGACCGCCCGTGCTGCGCTTCTCGTAGATGTCGCAGCTGTGGAAGACGATCGTGCCGCCGCCGAAGACGAAGTCGACGGTCCCTTCCACGTAGGAGTTCTTGACGTACGCGCGGGCCGAGTCGTTGACGAGGAAGGTGTCCTGGTCGCCCAGGATGCGGACGTTCGTCAGCGTGGTGCGGTCGCCGTCCAGCCGCAGCGCGACGGCCTGCGCGCCGCTGGGGACGGTGCTCTCGTCGAGGTCGTTGGAGATCGTCAGGTTGGTGGCGGCGGCGTCACGTGCCGAGATCAGCGCGGTGTAGCTGCCGGAGGTGCCGTGGGTGTAGGCCGAGTGGTTGTTCACGATGAGGGTGTCCGACGGGGACGAGCCCAGGCCCTGCAGCGTCACGTACGGCTTGTTGACGACGACGATCTCCCGGTAGGTGCCCGGCTTGATGGTGATCACCACCTGGCTGCTGTTGCCGGCCGGCACCGCGTCGATCGCCGCCTGCACGGTCCGGTAGCGGCCGGTGCCGTCGGACGCCACCGTCGGGGTGGCCGATCCGGAGGTGGAGTTGAAGGTCCACTGCATGCGGGCCACGTCGGAGCAGGTCTCCTGGACGATGGGGTTGTTGCCCGCGGTGGAGCCGTCCTTGTTGCTCACGCACAGGCCGGTCGCGACGCTCTTCACCAGGTACTTGCCGGAGGCGGCCGTCGAGGGCGCGAGGGTCCACTGCTGGTTGGTCTTGCTGCCGTCGCCGCAACCCCACTGCTGCAACTGCGTACCGGAGACCGTCGAAGCCCCGGGCACGTCGACGCACCGGCCGCTGCCGCCGTTGACCAGGTTGAACGCGCTCCCCCGTGCCACCGCCCTGAACTGCTGATCGAGCGCGGAGGAGGCGCAGGCGGTCTGAACGAGCAGGGCGCCGTTGTCGGCCGAGGCGCCCGTCACATCGACGCACTTGCCGCTCGACCCCGACGCCAGCGTGTAGACGCCGCCGTCGGCCGGGGCC
>NZ_JBSFTC010000387.1:0-8900 GCF_053590415.1 Nonomuraea sp. NPDC003201 | reverse complement strand
GAGCCTGGGCGCGCCCGGCCGAGCGTTCGAGCTCGGCGGCGATGCTCTCGTCGGGGTGGGCGGCGCTCTGCGCGCGGTGCCAGGCCCGCCGGTCCGGGTCGGTGGCGGCGTCGGTCGCCTCCGCCAGCGCTCGGTGGGCCTGCCGGCGCTCCCTCGGGACGGCCGCGTTGTAGACCGCCGAACGGACGAGCGGATGCCGGAAACGTACCCGGTCGCTGAAGTCGATCAGTTCGTCGGCCTCGTCGACCGCGGTGGTGTCGACGCCGAGCACGTCGGCGGCGCGCCACAGCAGAGCCGGATCGCCGAGGGGTTCGGCGGCGGCCAGCAGCAGCATCATCCGGCTGTCGGCCGGCAGGCCGTTCAGCCGGCGCTGGAAGCCGTCCTCGAGGCGGCCCGCCAGCGACTGCCCGCTCGCCGCCGCCACGAATCCGCCCGCGGACGCGGCGCGGGGCAGTTCGAGCAGGGCCAGCGGGTTCCCCCGCGACTCGAACAGGATCCGGTCGCGCACCTCCTCGTCCAGCGGCCCTGGGACCACCCGGCTGATGAGGGTCCGCGCCTTGGAGTCCCGCAGTCCGCCGACCTCCATCACGGGCAGGCCCGGCAGCACGCCGGTCTCGCCGGAGTCACGGACGGCGAAGACGCAGGCCACGCTCTCGGCCATCAGGCGGCGGGCCACGAAGGTGAGGACCTGCGCCGAAGCGCGGTCGAGCCACTGGGCGTCGTCGATCACGCACACGAGCGGACGCTCGTCGGCGGCCTGGGCCAGGAGATTGAGTACGGCGAGGCTGATGAGGAACTGGTCGGGAGCGGGTCCGGCGCGCATCCCGAAGGCGGTCCCGAGCGCGTCACGCTGGGGTTCGGGCAGGGTGTCGAGGAGGTCCAGCATCGGCACGCACAGCTGGTGGACGGCCGCGAAGGGCAGCTCCATCTCCGACTGGACCCCTGTCGCGGCCACGACCCGGCACCCGGCGGACTTCGCGATCAGGTGGTCCAGCAGCGCCGACTTGCCGACTCCGGCCTCGCCGCGCAGCACCAGCACCCGGCTCTCGCCGCCGCGGACGTCCGCGAGCAGCCGGTCGAGCGTCGCGCACTCCGCCTCTCGGCCCACCAGCCACCCCGGCCGCGGGGTTCCGCCTGCCGCGGACCACCCACCCCCAAGATCAGCCTTATCCGACATCCCCGCCATATCTTCCGCACCACGCATCACCGGCGATACCGGGACCGACTTTCATCTAATGCAATATCTCATCCAGACAGCCTGATCAACGAACCGGCTGGATGGCGCCGTGCGGCGGCGAGCGTGGATGCGGCGAACGGCATGTTCGGCGGGGAGGGTGCGGACTTCGTCAGGCGCTATCGCGGGAAGGAGCGGTCACTTCCCGGCACGGCGGGCGGGCAGCGGCCGGATCAGGTCGTCCATCGTGCAGCCGAGGATGTCCAGCAACGCCATCAGCGTGCGGAGGCTGAGCCGTTCCGGCTTGCCGACCACGAGCCGGTACACCTGGCTCGGCGACAGATCGACACCGCGAGCGGCCAGCAGGGGACGCAGCTCCACGGTGGAGGACATGCCGCGCTCCGCCATGACCTCGCGAAGACGCCAGCCATAGTCCAGATCGGCCATCGCCTGTCAGCCCCCTTCTCTTCTGCTGGAACAGGGTCCACCTGTCCGTGCCGCGTTCGCATCCGTGACCTCCCTAGCGTGGCCGCCGGCGATGACTGGTAGGCCCACCAAAATCCGGACATCGATCAGGGACTTCTCGGGGGCTGTCACAAGCCGCGACGTACTGAACACCGGAAAGGTCCAGTCATGAGCGAGCAGCCCGTCATCGTGCTGGTCGGCCACTCCTACGGCGGCATGGTGATCACGGAGGCGGCGGCCGGCAACCCGGCCGTGCGGGCCCTGGTCCACGTGGCCGCGTTCGCCTCCGAGCCGCGCTGATCGCCGCGACCCAGCGGCCGGTGACCGAGACGGGCGCTCACCGACGGGCTGGTAACGAGCGAGCCGGGTTGGCGTACCAAACCGTCCTGGTTCGTCCACTGCGAGCGCGACCTCAACATCCCGGCCGCAGCGCTGCGCTTCATGGCCGAACGCGCCGGCTCCCGCGGCACCCGCGAGATCGCCGGGGCCTCGCACGCGATCGCCGCCTCGCAGCCCGGCGCCGTGGCCGCCGTCATCCGCAGCTGTCTCAACGCCCCAAAGTAGGTGTGAGCTGGATCACGGTTGAGGTTGACCTTGGGTCAGGGTGGAAGCTCGGCGCAGCGGCACGACGCCGACATCGACATAAGAGATTCAAAGGACGAACCACCATGACGATCACCCTTTCCGACCAGGACAAGAGCACCCTGCGGATTGCCGCGTACGGCGCCGTGTCGCTGATGGCCGCCGCCGGTGCCGCCGGTAAGCCCCACAAGATCGCCGCCAACGGCAGCATCGCGCTGGGCTCGGCCACCGGCCTGGTCGGGCACGTGCTCGCCGAGTACCCCAAGGGCGAGGACCTGGTGGGCAAGTCCGTGGCCGAGATCGCCGACCGTGTGCTGCCGGCCCTGACCGCGGCCATGAACCTGCTGAAGAAGCAGGATCCGGCCGAGGCCGGCAACTTCCGCAGTACCGTTCTCATCGCGGTCGAAACCGCCCAGGCGCACCAGGGCCGGCCGAGCCCTGCCACGGCCGAGATGGCCCGCAAGATCACCGAAGCCCTCGACGCTGCCAGGGTGGCCACCGCGGACAGCGGGGCCGTACCGGAAGCTGCGGCCGGGCAGGATCGCCCGGAGCTGCGGAAGGCGATCGAGGAGATCGTCGATGCCGGTTTCGTGGGGGTGTCGCTGCGCGTGCACGATGAGCGGGGTGAATGGGCCGGCAGCGCAGGGGCGGCCGAGCTGGGCGGGACCGCCGAGCCACCGATCAACGGACACGTCCGGATCGGCAGCAACACCAAGACCTTCACCGCCACCCTGGTGCTGCAACTGGTGGCCGAGGGCAAGGTCGGGCTGGACGTCCCGGCGGCGGACTATCTGCCCGGGTTCGGGCTGGACGAGCGGATCACGGTGCGGATGCTGTTGCAGCACACCAGCGGGGTGTTCAACTTCAGCGGCGAGGTCTACGACGACGGGACGGTCGTGCCGGGGATCCCCATCCCCTACGGCGCCACGGGCAAGGAGTGGGTGGACAACCGGCTCAAGACCTACCGGCCGGAGGAACTGGTACGTCTGGCGCTGTCCAAGCCGGCGCGGTTCGAGCCGGGCACGGGCTGGAGCTATTCCAACACCAACTACGTGCTGGCCAGGCTGCTGATCGAGAAGGTCACCGGCCGCTCGCTGGCCGAGGAGATGCGGCGGCTGATCCTGGGGCCGCTCGGGCTGTCGGGCACCGTGGTGCCGGACGCCTCGCCGGAGATCCCCGCGCCGCACGCGCACGCCTATTACCGGTACGAGGACGCCGGCGAGCAGCAGACGATCGACATCACCCGCCAGAACCCCTCCTGGATCTCCACCGGCGGTGACATGATCTCGACCACCCAGGACCTGCACACGTTCATCTCCGCGCTGCTGGGCGGCAAGCTCCTGCCGGCCCCGCTGCTGGCCGAGATGTGCACCCCGCACCCGACGGGCATCCCGAACATGGACTACGGCCTGGGAGTGTTCGTGGTGACCACGGACGGCGGCGGCACGCTCATCTCCCACAACGGCGCCGCCGTGGGCCACGCGGCGCTGATGTACAGCACCCCCGACGGCAGCAAGACCCTGACGGCCGCGCTGAACTGCGTGGACGACGCCGGCTTGTCCATCGCAGCAGCGTTCCAGAAGGCCCAGCAGAGGCTCCTCAACGAGGTGTTCGGCCGACAGGGCTGAGCACCTGTGACCCATACGCCTCAAGGGGCCACGCCGAGCTCGACGAGCTCGGCGTGGCCCGTCCACATGCTCGGCCGTGGTCCGCCCGGTCGCCGAGCTCGAGCACAAGGCAGGATTGCGCAGATGAACGGAGTCACGATCGGGCAGGCGGCGGCATTCGTCGGCATCACGGTGAAGACGGTGCGGCACTACCACAAGCTTGGCCTGGTGAAGGAGCCGGAACGCGACAGCTCCGGCTACCGGCGGTACGGATCGGCCGACCTGTTGCGACTGGTGCAGGTCCGGACGCTGGCCGGCGCCGGGGTGCCACTGGCCGAGATCGGGCCGATGCTCGACGCCGACCCCGCGCTGTTCACCGCCGCGCTCGCCGACGTCGAGCGGCAGCTTGACGAACGGATCGAGGAGTTGATCGCACGGCGTGACACGCTGCGCCGGCTCGCCGACGGGGATCGGGCCCTGCTGCCCGACCGCGCCGTGGTGCTACTGGAGCGACTGTCCGGCCTCGGCTTCCCCGCGGACGAGGTGGCGGCCACCAGGGAGGGCTGGGTGCTGGCCAGGGCCCTGGTCCCCGAGGGCTTCGACGACTACCTCACGCATGTGGAGAACGCCCTCGAAGACACCCGGTTCGTCGCCTTGATCAAGCGCGGCGCCGAAGCCACGGCCTGGGAACCGGACGACCCGCGCCTCGCCGAGCTCGCCACCGCCATGGCCGACCACTTCCTCGCCAACCCCGCACATCTGAAGATCGTGACCGGTCTGCAAGCCCGCACCGAGGCCGCGACCCGGTACAAGCTGATCGCCCTCCACGGCGAAGAGCAGGGATCGGCCGCGGCCCGGGGGGTCTCGCTCGTCGAGGCCAAGCTCCGCGCCGCCGGCATCCATATCCCCAGACCAGACACCCACTGACCGCGCCGTGCTCCCTCGTCGCCGTGGAGACACTCCTCCGCCACCGCCCGCTGCCCGACGCCGCACTCGCCGAGCAACCATGATCGCGGGCATGCCGCTCGCCACCACCGCCGGTCAGGCTCGACAGGGATCCCCGGCGTAGAACGGGCATGGTTGCCGCGACCGGTTCGTCCAGCAGTACGGCGGCCATGTCGTGCCGGGCGCCGGCCTCGATCACGCGGCCCGCACGGAGCCGCTCAGGATCACACCCGGCCGTGACATGGGCCTCCCGCCACTCGGTTCACCGAGCCTCCAGCCGTGCCACCGCGGTGCCACCGCCGTGCTGAGCATCCGTACGCCGAGGGGCGATCCGGGCTCGATGCCGGTCACCTTGCGGGCGCGCACGGCAACGGCGAAGTGGGGGATATGCGTGGAGTGTCCAGCGTAAGCTGATGCATCTCGCTCACACAGCCGCAGGCGGCCGGTACGGTGACGCGGGGCTGAGGCGGTAAGGCAGGGGGGCGATCGCGTGCGGTGGGTGGGCGTCATGCGCGGGCGTCACGGAGCGGGCCGCCGCGACACCGGCATGACCCGGCGGTTCAGAGGGGTCGCGGTGGTCGCGGTCCTCGCCGTGGCCTGGAGCGTCGCGCTTGAGACCGTCCCGGTCGCGAGGGTGGCGAGAGATGCGCGAGCCGGTGAGACGGTCGCCACTCCGCACCCCGGACCGGCGGTGACCTCCATCGTGGGGCTGGGCGATTCGGTGCCGGCGGGCTCCGCGTGCGACTGCGACACCTTCGTCTCGCTGATCAGGAAGGCCCTGGCGGCCAGGCAAGGCACCGGCGTCGCCGTCGACAACCTGGCCACCGGGGGGCTCACCTCGCAGGGGTTGCTCGACCAGATGGACGGCGGGTCGGCGGCGGGCGCCATCGTGAAAGCCGACCTGGTGATCATCACCATCGGCGCCAACGATTTCGACAGCGACGCGCTCGAGGACGACGACTGCGCTCCCCGCGCGGGCCTGGCCTGCTACAAGAACGACCTCGCGCGGCTGCGCGCCAACGTGGACGGCATCCTCGGCAAGGTTCGCGCGCTGCAGACCCGCCCGCGCAGCCGGATCGTCGTGACCGGCTACTGGAACGTGTTCCTGGACGGCGACAGCGCCCGGGCCAAGGGGACGGCGTACGTGTCGAACAGCGACGCCCTCACGCGCATGGTGAACCGGACCCTCGCCGGTGCGGCCGCGGCGAAGGGTGCGCGTTACGTCGACGTCTACGGCCCGTTCAAGGGGGACGGCTCCCGGGACGACACCCCGCTGCTGGCCGCCGACGGCGACCACCCCAACGCCGCCGGCCATCGGGTCATCGCCGACTCCATCCTGTCCGCCCTCGCCGCGGGCTGATCCCGTGCGGCCGGGATGAAAGGTTCAGTGGTGAGCTCCCTGGTCAGGCGTGTAGGGAGCAGGCGCGGGGTTGACACTTCGGCGTGATCCCGCGAACCATCGTCTTCAAGAGACGGTTTGGGAGCGCTCCCATACGGACCCCGAAGGCGAGCGATGTCATGTCCGGTCCCCACACGCTGTCTGCCCGGCTCTGGGCAGTCGTCGCCTGCGTCGCCGTGGCGATCGGCGGCATCGCCGCCGTGACCGCCCCCGCTTCCGCGGACACCGGGTGCAAAGTGGACTACACCGTGAACTCCTGGCAGGGCGGCTTCACCGCGCAGGTGAAGGTGACGAACCTGGGTACGGCGCTCAGCGGGTGGCGGCTGCGGTGGACGTACGCCGGGGACCAGCGGGTGACGAGCGCGTGGAACGCGCAGGTGGAGCAGAGCGGCCGGGTCGTGACGGCGGCCAACGTCGCGTGGAACGGCGCGCTGGCCACGGGCGGCAGCGCCGAGTTCGGCCTGCAGGCCACCTGGTCGGCGGCCAACCCCGTGCCCACCGACTTCACGCTCAACGACGTGGCCTGCAACGGCACCACGACCCCGAGCCAGACCCCCACCGTCACGCCCACGGTCACCCCCACGGTCACCCCAACGGTGCCGCCCGGCTGCTCGGGGGCGACGGTCTGCTCCGGGTTCGAGGACCAGGCGGGCAGCCCCTCAGGCGACTGGCAGGTCGTCACCCCCAACTGCGCCGGCACCGGCACGGCCGTGATCGACACCGCGATCACGCACAGCGGCGGCAAGTCCCTGCGGGTCAACGGGGGCGGCGGCTACTGCAACCACCTCTTCGTCGGCACCACCCGCGACGTCTCCCGCGTCGGCCCGGTGGTCTACGCGAGGATGTGGGTCAGGCACACGACCGCCCTGCCCGCGACGCACGTCAGCATGATCACCATGCCCGACGCCAATGACGGCAACCGCGACCTGCGCATCGGCGGCCAGAACGGCGCCCTGCAGTGGAACCGCGAGTCCGACGACGCCACCCTGCCCGAGCAGAGCCCGGCGGGCGTCGCGCTCAGCACCGCGCTTCCCGTCAACCGCTGGGTCTGCCTGCGCTACGAGATCGACACCACCAAGCAGTCGATGCGTACGTACCTGGACAACCAGGAGGTCGCCGGCCTGCGCGTGGACGGCACCCCGACGCAGGACATCGACTCCCAGTGGCTGCGCCGCGCCACCGCGCCGCGCCCGGCCACGCTGCGGCTGGGCTGGGAGAGCTACGGCAGCGACCAGGACACCCTCTGGTACGACGACGTGGCGCTCGGCTCGGCGCCCCTGGCCTGCTGATCACAAACCGAATGCTGAGAAGTCCTACCGTGACCTACGCTGTTCGCATGCGCGTGACGATGCGGGAGGTGGCCGATCGGGCGGGCGTCTCGATCAAGACCGTGTCACGTGTGGTGAACGGCGAGCCGCACATCCGTCCGGAGAAGGTGAGCCGGGTGCATGCGGCGATCGACGAGCTCGGCTGGGTCCCCAACCGGGCCGCCAGGACGCTCAGGACCGGGCAGGTCGGGGTGGTCGGCATCGCCGTCACCGAGCTGCGCCGCCCGTATCTCGCGGGTCTCGTCGAAGCCCTGGTCACCGAGGCCGATCGCTGGGGGATGCTCGCGGCGGTCGAGCCGACGCACGGCGATCCGGCCCGGGTGGCGGCGGTGCTCGCCGCCCGGGGGAAGACGTTCGACGGCGTGGTGCTGATCGGGCCGGTCGGGCCGGTCGGCGACGGGCTGGACGACCGCCCGGTGGTGGTCGTGCAGGGCGGCGCGGCCGAGGTGGATCGCGTTCAGGAGGACGTGGCAGAGGCCGCGGCCCTGATGGCCCGCCACCTCGCCGTCATGGGCCGGTCCCGCCCGGCGCTGCTCGGCGCGCATCAGGATGAGCTGCGCGCCTGTCTCGACCGATCCGGCCCGGTGCCCGTGCCGTGCGCGGATCTCGGCGAGGTGGCCGATCGGCGCGCGGGAGCGCGGGCCGCCGTACAGGTGCTGGAGCGGCACCCGGACGTCGACGTGCTGCTGTGCGTCAACGACGAGGTGGCGCTCGGGGCCCTCGCGGCGCTCGTCAAGCACGGGGTGGACGTCCCGGGACGGGTGGCGGTCGCCGGCTACGGCAACCTGGAGGACGGGCGGTTCTCGACGCCGTCGCTCACCACGATCGACCCGGGGCCGGCCCGGCTGGCGCGCAGCGCGCTGGAGCTGCTCGCCGATCGCCTCGCCGGCACGGCGCCGCGACAGCCGCGCGCGGTCGTCTCGCCGGTCGAGCTGATCCGGCGTGAGTCCACGCTCGGCCGGGACCCGCGGTGAAGCGCCCGACGCTGGCGGATGTCGCCGTGCGGGCCGGGGTCTCGGCGAAGACCGTGTCCAACGTCCTGCTCGGCCGCCCGCATGTCTCGGCCGCCACGCGGGCCAAGGTCCAGGCCGCGGTCGAGGAGGTCGGCTACGAGGCGGGACACGCCACGAGCCAGGCCGGGCGCGGGCTCGCCTCCGGCCGGACCGGCCGGATCGCCGTCGTCGTGCCGAACCTCTACCAGCCGTACTTCGCGGAGAACGCCGAGCGGCTCATCCTCGCCCTGGCCGAGTGCGGGTTCACCAGCACGCTGCGGATCGCCAACGGCGGGGAGCGCGAGCGCGACGCGGTGCTCGGCGTGACGACCGCCGACGTCGACGGCGTCATCATCTGCCCGCACCACCTGTCGGACGAGCTGCTCGCCGGCGCGGCGCCGCGGCGCC
>NZ_JBSFTC010000386.1:0-8929 GCF_053590415.1 Nonomuraea sp. NPDC003201 | reverse complement strand
GCCGCCCGCGCCGCGGCGATGCGCCGGGCCTGGTCACCGGGTGACAGCAGCGGCGCGCCGTCGAGGCCGGGGGAATCCTCGAGGTTGACGCCGACCGCGCCGGCCTCGATCACCGCGCGAACGGTGCCCGCGACGTCGCCGTACCCGCCCTCGATGTCGGCGGTGACCGGGCCCGTCACGGCCGCCACGATGGCGGAGACGGCGGCCACCATCCGCTCCCTGCCGAGCCCTTCCGCGTCCGGCGCCCCGTTGGCCCAGGACACGCCGGCGCTGGTCGTCGCGATCGCCCGCGCGCCCGCGGCCTCGATCAAGGCGGCGGAGGCGGCGTCCCAGGCGTTGGGGAGCACGAGGACCGTGCCCTCGTGCAGGTCTCTGAACCGGGCGGCCTGGGTGACCGTGGTCGGCGTCATGCGGATCTCCTTGACGAAGCAGCTCTACGGACACCAAAGGATCTTCCGCGCCACAGGCTCAGGTCTGGCCATATCCGGACATCCCGCTGTGACCGTGCCGCTGCCCACCGGAGCGCACGCGACCTCAAAACAGTCAGGGCGCGACCGACGGGCAACTCCCCCGCCGCGCGCCCCGACCAGCGTCCCCCGCCCGGACGCGAGGCCGGTCACCCCGTGACCTCCCGCCCGGTCGAGACCCTCGCGTCATGGAATCCGGGCGATGAGCTTCTTCATCTGCGTCACCTGGGCCTGCTGTTCCTTCATGATCCGATCGGCCAGCTTCTTCGCCTTCGAACTCTTCCCGTGCTTCCGCTCGACCCGCGCCATGGCGATCGCCTCCTCGTGATGATCGGCCATCATCGTGAGGAACTCCTTGTCGAAGGCCGAGCCCCGGGCGTCCAGCAGTGTCTTGATGTTCGCGTCGGATATGCCGGCCGCCGCCTCATGCCCCGCCTCGCCGATCGGCGTGGTCTTGCCCCACTCCTTCAGCCAGCCCTGCAGGGTCTCGATCTCCGGCTGCTGCCCGGACTTGATCTTCTCCGCCAGTTCCTTGGTCTCCTCGTACGTTGCCCGCGTCGTGGCCAGCTCGGCCATCTCGATGGCTTCCTGGTGGTGCGCGATCATCATCTGCGCGAACATCACGTCGGCGTCGTCGAAAGCGGGTTTCGACTGAGCGCTCGCCGTCGCGACCGGCACGGCTCCGGACATCATGGTCGTGTCCCGCCGCGCCGGGCTACTGCCGCAGGCGGCGAGGACGAACGCCCCCACCGCCAAGGACGTGGCCAGTGAGACGCCGTGCACTGCCGCTGGTTTTGTGGTCATCGCCGCTGAACCCCCCGATTTCAGCACGTCAGCCCAAGCCGTCTACGCGGGGCTGACCTGGCCATATGTTCCCCGGGAAGGGCCGTTGCTACCGTGCTGCGAGCGTCAGGAACCGGCCGCGGAGCGCGTTCGTTGTGCGGGACAGACGGACCACCGAGCGTCGGGGAGTTCAGCATGGCGATCACCGGCATCATTTCCGGACTCATCATCGGCATCGTGATCGGCGCCCTCGGGCGGCTGGTCATCCCGGGGCGGCAGCGCATCCCCATCTGGCTGACGATCGCGATCGGCGTCGTCGCGGCGCTCGTCGGCACCGCGATCGCCTCCGTTCTGGGCGTCGCCGAGACCGGCGGCGTCGACTGGATCGAGCTCGCCATCCAGGTCGCCCTGGCGGCCCTCGGCGTCTCGCTGACGGTCGGCCTCTACGGCGGCAAGCGGCGAAGGTAGCGACGGCAGCCGTCCCCCGTCAGGGGCCCTTGCCGCCCGCGGGCGTGGGCTCGCGCGTCAGCAGCTGGTCGAGCTTGGCGTTGACCGCCGCCAGCTCCTGCTTCACCTCTTCCAGCTCCGCCTGCGCGCGGGTCTCCGCCGGGGACGGCTCCGTCTCGTGCATGGCGTTGACCACCACCGCGATGAACAGGTTCAGCGCGACGAAGGTGGACATCAGGATGTAGACGATGAAGAAGACCCACGCCCACGGCTTGTGCTCCATCACCTCCTGCGCGACGTTGCCCCAGTCGTCGCCGGTCATGATCTGGAACAGGGTGAACAGCGAGGCCGGCAGATCGGCGAACCGGTCGGGCACGAGCTCCCCGAACAGCTTCGTGGAGATCACCGCCGCGATGTAGATCATCAGCACCAGCAGGCCGATGATGGAGGCCATCCCGGGCATGGCGGTCAGCAGCGCGCCCACCACGCGCCGCATGCTGGGCACCGCCGAGACCAGCCGCAGCGCCCGCAGGATGCGCAGCGACCGCAGCACCGACGTGGGCCCGGAGGCCGGGACGAGCGCGATGCCCACGATGGCGGCGTCGAACCAGTTCCACGGGTCGGCGAAGAACGACTTGCGGTAGGCGTACAGGCGGGCGGCGATCTCGACCGTGAAGATCGCCAGCGCGATCCGGTCGACGGCGTGCAGCAACCCGCCGACCTGCGCCATCAGGTCAGCGCTCGTCTCGCATCCGATGGTGATCGCATTGATGACGATCACGGCGATCACGGCCCGCTGCACGAGCTTGCTCTCCAGGACGGCACGAACGCGTTCTGGCCCTGACAACTTCTACCGCCCCCAGGTGACGACCACAATTATTGATCATCGTAGTGGGCCGCGGCGCCCGCGCCGGCTGGGCCGGAGGTCCGGGATCGCCGTGGCGAGCGGCGCACCCGTACGATGTGGCCATGGTGGCACGGCTGATCGTCATGATCGGTTACGACGGCATCGAGCTCGTTGACGTGGCGTCCGTGACGACCGGGTTCGACCACGCCAACCAGCAGGGCGCCGACCCGGCGTACGAGGTGGTGTTCGCGACGCCGATGGGCCGGCCCGTGCGCTGCGACTCCGGGCTCGAGCTGTCCGGGCAGCACCGGATCGACCGGATGGACGGCCCGATCGACACCCTGGTCGTCTCCGGCGGGCGGGGACACGCGGCCGCCGCCGCCAACCCCCGGTTCGTCAGCCAGGTCCTGCGGCTCGCCGGGCTGTCGCGGCGGGTCGCGTCGGTGTGCACCGGGGCGACGGTGCTGGCCGCCACCGGGCTGCTCGACCACCGCCGGGCCACCACGCACTGGCACTACGCGGGGCAGCTCGCCGCGCGCTACCCGCGGGTCGACGTCGACCCGGCGCCGATCTTCATCCGGGACGGCGCGGTCGCGACGTCGGGCGGGGTCACCGCCGCCCTCGACCTCACGCTGGCCTTCATCGAGGAGGACCACGGGGCCGAGCTCGCCCGCCGCGTGGCCATGGGCATGGTCGCCTACCTGAAGCGCCCCGGCAACCAGGCGCAGGTGAGCCTGTTCAACCGGATGCCGCGCTCCGACCAGGCCCTGGTCCGGCGGGTCATCGACCACGTGATCAGCAACCTCACCGGCGACCTGAGCGTCCCCCGGCTGGCCGCGCTCGCCGGGGTGAGCGAGCGGCATCTGAGCCGGCTGTTCGTCGAGCACGTGGGCCGGACCCCGTCGCGGCTGGTCCGCGACGCGCGGCTGGAGGCGGCCTCCCAGCTGCTGGCCGGATCGCGCGAGCCGGTCGCGGCCATCGCCCGCCGGTGCGGGTTCACCTCCGCCGAGTCCTTACGGCAGGCGTTCGTGGCGTGGACCGGCGTCTCGCCGTCGCAGTTCCGCTCCAGGGCCGTCGGACGCGAGCCCGGCCCCTGATCAGGTGGGGTCTCCGGTCACGTCCGGGACCGGCGTCTCCACCCGCGGCAGCCGCCGGTAGCCGCTGGGGGCGGGCCGCGGCGGGATCTTGAGGGGCGCCCGCCGCACCTCCTCGTACGGGATCGTGGACAGCAGGTGGGAGATCATGTTGATCCTGGCCCGCCGCTTGTCCGCGCTCTCCACCTCGTACCACGGCGCCTCGGGGATGTGCGTGTGGATCATCATCTCGTCCTTGGCCCGCGAGTACTCCTCCCACCGCGTGATCGACTCCAGGTCCATCTCCGACAGCTTCCACCGCCGCATCGGATCCTCCAGCCGCGACCGGAACCGCCGCTCCTGCTCGTCGTCGCTCACCGAGAACCAGTACTTGCGCAGCAGGATCCCGTCCTCCACCAGCAACCGCTCGAAGATCGGGCACTGGTGCAGGAAACGGGTGTACTCCTCCTGCGTGCAGAACCCCATGACCCGCTCCACCCCGGCCCGGTTGTACCAGCTCCGGTCGAACAGCACGATCTGCCCCGCGGCCGGCAGGTGCTCCACGTACCGCTGGAAGTACCACTGCGTCCGCTCCCGCTCGGTGGGTGCGGGCAGCGCCGCGATCCTGGCCACGCGCGGGTTGAGATATTCGGCGACCCGCTTGATCGTGCCCCCTTTGCCCGCCGCGTCCCTCCCCTCGAAGACCACGACCACCCGCTGCCCCTCCGCCTTCACCCACTCCTGCAGCTTCACCAGCTCACCCTGCAACTGGAGCAGCCGCTTCTCGTAAGGCTTGCGCCGCAACCCGTCAGAACTCATGCCTTCGGACTCCCTCCACCGGTCAGGGCGCGTGATGCTGGCGCCCGCGTGCCATCATGCGCCATCCTCGTGCGTGATCCGTTTTCTGCCCGGCCTGGCCACCCTGACCGCCTACCGGCGCGCATGGCTGCGTGGCGACCTGCTCGCCGGGCTGACCGTCGCCGCCTACCTCGTCCCCCAGGTCATGGCCTACGCCACCGTGGCCGGGCTGCCGCCGGTGACCGGGCTGTGGGCGATCCTGGCCCCGCTGGCCCTGTACGCCCTGCTGGGCTCCTCCCGCCAGCTGTCGGTCGGGCCCGAGTCGACCACCGCGCTGATGACCGCCACCGCCATCGGCCCCCTGGCCGCCGGGAACCCGGCCGGATACGCCTCCCTGGCCGCCTCGCTGGCCCTCATCGTCGGCCTGCTCTGCCTGGGCTGCCGGCTGCTGCGGCTGGGCTTCGTCGCGGACCTGCTGTCCAGGCCGATCCTGGTCGGCTACCTCGCCGGCGTGGCCGTCATCATGATCGCGAGCCAGCTCGGCAAGCTCATCGGCGCCCCGGTGACGGGAGAGTCCCTGATCGACCAGGTGTCGTCCTTCGTCCGCTTGCTGCCCCACGCCCATCCCGGCACGGTCATCATGGCGGCCGCCGTGCTCGCCTTCCTGTTCCTGCTGCAGTGGCGGCTGCCCGCGGCACCGGCGCCCCTGCTCGCCGTGCTGCTGGCCACGCTGAGCGTGACCGTGTTCCACCTGGAGGCGCGGGGCATCAAGGTGGTCGGCGCGATCCCCGCCGGGCTGCCCGCCCCCTCGCTGCCCCCGCTGGAGAACCTGCTGCTGCCCGCCGTCGGCGTCTTCCTCGTCGGCTACAGCGACAACATGCTGACCGCCCGCTCCTTCGCCGCCCGCCACCACCAGGAGGTCGACGCCAACCAGGAGCTCCTCGCGCTGGGCGCGGCCAACCTGGGCGCGGGCGCGCTGCACGGCTTCCCGGTCAGCAGCAGCGGCAGCCGCACCGCCCTCGCCGACGCGGCCGGCGCCCGCACCCAGCTGTACTCGCTCATCTGCCTGGTCGCCGTCGTCGCGGTGCTCATGTTCGCCGGGCCGCTGCTGGCCGACTTCCCCACCGCCGCCCTCGGCGCGATCGTCGTGTACGCCGCCACCCGGCTCGTCTCACTGCCCGACTTCGTGCGGCTGGCCCGCTTCCGCCGCACCGAGCTCCTGCTCGCCCTCGGCGCCTTCGCCGGGGTCCTGATCTTCGACATCCTGTACGGCATCCTGCTGGCCGTGGCCCTGTCGGTCGCCGAGATGCTCGCCCGGGTGGCCCGCCCGCATGACGCGATCCTGGGCGTGGTGCCGGGCCTGGCGGGCATGCACGACATCGACGACTATCCGGCCGCCCGCACCATCCCCGGCCTGGTGATCTACCGCTACGACTCGCCGCTGTTCTTCGCCAACGCCCAGGACTTCCACCGCCGCGCCCTGGCCGCCGTCGACCAGCAGGACACCCCCGTCCGCTGGTTCGTCCTGAACGCCGAGGCCAACGTCGAGGTGGACATCACCGCCCTGGACGCCGTCGACTCCCTGCGCCAGGAGCTGGAGCGGCGCGGCATCGTCTTCGCCATGGCCAGGGTCAAGCAGGACCTGCGCACGTACCTGGACGCCTACGGCCTGACCGCCACGGTCGGCGAGCAGCGGCTCTTCCCCACCCTCCCGACCGCGGTCGCCGCCTACCGGCAGTGGGAGCGCGAAGCGCCCTGATCAGCGCTCATCGCGGGGACGGGCCGAGCGCGCGAGGGGCGTCCACGGCGGCCAGCCTCAGTTGCAGGCGGGTGTGGAACGACAGCGTGGAGACGAGCGTCTGGTGGCCGGCCCGCGGCATGGCGGTGCGGAACGCCTCGTGGAGCAGGTCGTCGGCGCCGGCGATGCATCTGATCTCGTGGCTGACGGTGAGAGCGCGCCGGAGGTAGCGCGTGGTCTCCGCGTTCCGTCCCGAGGCCAGGCTGGCGAACCCCATGGCGGTGAGCGCGAGGCTTTCGCTCCAGCGGTCGCCGATCTCGCGGGAGATGGCGAGCGCCTGGCACAGCGGGTGGGACGGGTCCCCGTACTCGCCGTTGATCAGCAGGCCGAGGCCGATCACGATGAGGGCCATGCTCTCCCCCCAGCGGTCGCCCATCTCCCGGGAGATGGTGAGGGCCCGGTAGAGAGGGCGGGTGGCTTCCGCGCCGTAGCCGCCGGTCAGGCGGGTGAAGCCCATGGCGGTGAGGGCCAGGCTCTCGCCCCAGCGGTCGCCGATCTCGCAGGTGATGGCGAGCGCCCTCTTCAGGTGGACCATGCTCGCGCTGTGGTGCCCGAGCTGGCGGTAGGCGTTGCCGATGCCGACGAGCGCGCGGCCCTGGCCGCACAGGTCGCCCGCCTCCCGGTAGCGGGCGAGGGAGCGCTGCTGCTGGCGCAGCGCCTCGGCGAAGTTGCCCGCGCGGTCGTGGATGAACCCCAGATGGTTGCGCGTCTTGGCCTCGCCCCAGCCGTCGCCGCTCTCCTGGTCGAGGACGAGCGCCCGGCCGTGGTGGTCCAGCGCCTCGGAGAGGTGCCCGGCCCGCCAGTACGCGAAGCCGAGGTTCTTCATCGTCTCGGCCAGGACGCGGGGGTCGCCGGTGTCGCGCGCGGCGTCGAGCGCCCGGAGATGCGTGTCGATCCAGTCGCGGACGTGCCCGCGAATGAGGAAGAACCGCCAGAGCGCATGGGCCAGCCGCCAGGTGAAGTCGTCCCAGCCGTGCTCGGCCGACAGCGCGACGGCCGCCACGAGGCCGGCCCGTTCCTCCTCCACCCACATCAGCGCGCCTTCCGGGCCCTCCAGCGCGGGCGGCTCGGCGGGGGCGCGGTCGATCACGTCGGGGAAGCGTCTCCGGGTGGGTTCGACGAGGTCCGCGGCGCGGCTCGCCGTGTGGAGGTACCAGTTCAGCACGCGACGGACGGCGGCCGTCCGTTCGGCCGCGCCGTCCGCGAGGGCGCTCTGCTCGGCGGCGTACGCGTGGAGCAGGTCGTGGAAGCGGTGCCGTTCCCGGCCCTGTTCACGGCCCTGTTCACGGCTGGGCCTCTCCAGCAGCGACCGGTCGGCCAGGAGGTCGAGCAGCCGCCGCGCCTCGGCGACCGGGACGCCCGCCAGCGCGGCCGCCGCCCCCGGGCCGACGTCGGGACCGGGATGCAGGCTCAGCAGGCGGAACATCCGGGCCGCCGGCGGCTCCAGCGCCAGGTACGACCAGGAGAGCACCGCCCGCACGCTCGCCTCGTGGTCGTCGGAGGTGTCCAGCGCGTCCAGCCGGGTCCGCTGGGCCCGCACCTCCTCGGCCAGGCTCTGCAACGGGCTGTCCGGGCGGTACATCGCGTGCTCGGCCGCGATCGTCAGCGCCAGCGGCAGGTGGACGCACGACCGGGCCAGCTCGGCGGCGGCCCACGGCTCGGCGCCGATCCGTTCCGGGCCGAGGATCGCGGTCAGCAGGGCGGTCGACTCGCCGGGCGAGAACCGGCCGAGCACGAGGGGCCGCGCCCCCTCCCGTACGGCCAGGCCGCGCAGCTGGTTGCGGCTGGTGACCAGCACGAACGAGCGCGAGCCCGGCAGCAGCGGACGCACCTGGGCCGCGTCGCGGGCGTTGTCGAGCAGCATCAGGACCCGCCGCCCGGCCAGCACGCTGCGCAGCAGCGCCGAGCGGGCGTCCGTCTCCTTGGGAACCCGCTGCCCGACCACGCCCAGCGCGTTGAGCAGCAGCTCCAGCGCGGCATGGGGCTCGACGGGCGTGCCCGGGCCGAAGCCGCGCAGGTTGAGATGGAGCACGCCGTCGGGGAACCGGTCGGCGACCGAGTGCGCCCAGTGCACGGCCAGCGCCGTCTTGCCCACTCCGCCCATCCCGCTGACGGCGGCGATCACGATCGGCGGCGACGCGTGAGCGTCCTCGCGGTCGAGGAGGGCGTTCAGGGCCGCGAGCTCGTCGCGGCGCCCGGTGAAGGAGGCGAGGTCGGAGGGGAGCTGCCGCGGGCGTACCGGGCCCGGCGGCGGGTCGTCCGGCCGAGAGGCCGGCGGGAGGTGGCCGTCATCGAGCACGCGCGCCACCTCGGGGTCGCCGGCCAGGATGGCGGAGTGCAGGCGGACCAGCTCCTGGCCGGGGTCGACGCCCAGCTCGTCGCGCAGGAGGGCGACGACGCTCCGGTACGTCTCCAGCGCCTCCGCCCGGCGGCCGGACCGATGCAGCGCGACCAGGAGCTGCGCCCACAGCCGCTCGTGGAACGGATGCTCCGCGGTCGCCTCCTTGAGCACCTTGACCATCTCGTCGTCGCGGCCGAGCCGCAGGCCGAGCTGGAACCACCGGTCGACGGCCCGCAGCCGCTCCTCCACGACCGGCGGCACCTCGTCACGGTGCAGCGACTCCGACGGAACGCCGGCCAGCACGGGGCCGCGCCACAGCCCCAGCGCGCGGCCGAGGAGATCCGCCGCGCCGGCGGCGTCCGTGCCGGCGCCGGC
>NZ_JBSFTC010000385.1:0-8956 GCF_053590415.1 Nonomuraea sp. NPDC003201 | reverse complement strand
CCGGACGAGGGCGACGAGCGGGTACGCCGGGCGCTCGCGCTCATCGCCGCCGAGCCCGGCGCGGCGCACTCGGTCGCCTCGCTCGCGCGTGCCGTCGCGCTCTCGCCGTCCCGCTTCGCCCACCTGTTCGCCGCCGAGACCGGGCGCACCCCGATGCAGGCCGTCCGCGAGGCGCGGGTACGGCACGCCGCGAGCCTGCTGGAGGTGACGGACCTGGACGTGGGGCAGGTGGCGGCGGCGTCCGGCTTCGTCAGCCCGTTCCACTTCAGCCGGGCCTTCAGCCGCGAGTACGGCCTGCCACCCCGCGACTACCGCGCCCGCCGCCGCCCGCCCTCCTGACCCAAGGGTGTCAGCGGGTGAACGGGAGGGGGCCTCTGTCGGGGGTGAAGAGCTGGTCGTCGAGGTGGTCGACCGCGTAGTCGATGGCCCCCACCACCACGCACTCGTCCCCCAGCGTCGACGCCCGCACCTCCGGCATCCGCATGCACGTACGCTCCAACCGCTCCCGCAGCCGCCCCAGCAGCACGTCGGAGGAGCGGGAGAAGCCGCCGCCCAGCACCACCATCTGCGGGTCCAGGATGAGCACCATCGCGGCCGTGCCCACCGCGAGGTCGTCCACGTACCGCTCGACGGCGGCGAGCGCCACCGGGTCCCCGTTGCGGGCGGCGGCCAGCGTCCAGCCGGCCGCGTCCTCGGGCGGCGTGCCCTCGGGGAGGGACGGGCAGGTGTTGAGGTGCTCGGCGGGGTCGTACCAGCGGGCCTCGGGCAGCATGGAGATCTCCCCGGCCGCCGCCCCGAACCCCCGGTGCACCTTCCCGCCGATGATCAACCCGGCTCCCATGCGCCGGCCGACGTGCATGAACACCACGTCCCTGGCGCCCTTGGCCACCCCGCGCCGGGTCTCGGCCATGGCGGCCAGGCGGCTGTCGTTCTCGATGAGGATCTGGCAGGGGAACATCTCGCGCAGCTTGCCCGCGAGGTCGAGGTCGCGCCAAGCGGGCACGGCGGCCGAGTAGATGACGCGGCCCTCGACGTCGATCACGCCGACCGTGCCGACCGAGATCATCCACAGGTCGGAGACCGACGTACGGCTGAGCGCCAGGCAGCCGGAGACGGCGCGTTCGATCGCCGCCAGCCGCTCCTCGATCGGGTCGTCGGGCAGCACCGGCTGCCTGGTCTCGGCGAGGATCTCGCCGTCCAGGTCGGACAGGGCGGCGCGGATGTTGTGACCCCCTATGTCCACCCCGACCAGGTAGCCGCTGTCGGCGCGGAAGCGGTAGCGGCGGGCCGGCCGGCCCATCGTGCCGGGGCTCGGCGGCACCTCCTCCACCCAGCCCAGGCCCATGAGCTCGTCGGTGACCTCCTTCATGGACGGCCGGGACAGGCCGGTACGCTCGGCGAGCGCCGACAGGGTGAGCGGCCCCGCCCTGCGCAGCTCCCGGATGGCCGTCAGCGAGTTGAGCTGCCGCAGCCGGGACAGGTCGCCGCCGCGAACGTCCGCCATCGCCGTCCTTAAGTAGGTCTCCTCTGTAACCAGAGATTATGCCAGCGATTGACGGCTGTACGCGCCGCCTCCACCTCCTGTTATTACGGCAAAAATCCGTCATTGACCCCGCCGGAGAGCCGGTGCTACTAATGAAGTGCTCCTTCGTAAGTCGAGAGGATTGAGGATGTCGTTCGAAGACATCGGCGAGATCAGGTGCGGCCCTGGCGAGGCGCGGGTGTTCGAGCACGGCTGGCAGTCGTGGAGCCCCACCGGCGCGTACCGCCTGACGGACGCCCCGCCCCGGCCCGCCGACGAGACCATCCAGATCCTCGCCTACCGCCCCGAGACCCCCATCCCCCAGGGGGTGTTCCAGGGCGAGGGGCTGCTGGCCGTCGAGCCGGGCGACGGCTCCGTCGAGCTCTGGTCCGCGCCGACCCCCCTCCAGGTGCCCTCGATCAGGGCGCGTGAAGAGGGCGGCCGCCTGGTGATCTCCGCCGACGGCCCGGTACGCCACCACCGCGCCGAAGGCGGCCTGGACCAGGCCCTGCGCGACTGGGCGGACACCATGACGGAGAAGCGGACGTTCCCAGCCGTCCCGCCCATGTGGTGCACCTGGTACGGCTACTGGGACAAGGTCACCGACGCCGACGTCATCGAGAACCTCCAGCGCTCCGAGCGCCTCGGCCTGGGCGCCGACATGTTCCTCGTCGACGACGGCTACGAGGCCGAGATCGGCGACTGGCTGGAGGGGCGGCCGGAGTTCGGCTCGCTGGCGCGGGCCGTGGACGCCGTCACGGGCGCCGGGCGGCGGGCCGGGATCTGGACCGCGCCGTTCCTCGTCGGCCACCGCAGCCGGATCTTCCGCGAGCACCCCGACTGGCTGGTCCGGGACGCGTACGCCGGGCGCATGTGGGACCAGGAGCTGGCCGTGCTCGACGTCACCCACCCGGAGGCGGCCGAGCATCTCGTGAACGTCTTCCGCACGTTCAGCGCCATGGGCATCAGCCACTTCAAGCTCGACTTCATCTACGCGGGAGCCCTCGCGGGCGGGCGGCACGAGGACCTCGACCCGATCGCCGCGTACCGGCGGGGCCTGGAGCTGATCCGCCGGGGCGCGGGCGCGGACGCCACCCTGCACGGGTGCGGCGCGCCCATGCTGCCCAGCATCGGCCTGGTCGACGTCATGCGGGTCAGCCCGGACATCGCGCCGACCCTGCAGCCCAAGTCCGGCGACATCAGCCAGCCGTCCCAGCTCGGCGCCCGGCTCACCGGCGCGGCCCGCGAGTTCCTGCACGCCCGCTGGTGGGTGAACGACCCCGACTGCATCATCCTGCGCCCCGAGGTGGAGGCGCGGGAGGAGTGGGCCGCGCACATCGCCGGCACGGGCGGCCTGCGCGGGTCGAGCGACCCGATCGCGGCGCTGGACGACTGGGGCCTGGAGACGACCAGGCGGCTCATGGTCCCGACGGCGACGGACCCCTCGTGACCGCCCACATCGCGCGGAGCAGCCTGGTGGCGGAGGTCAAGGTGGCCAAGAGGCGGGGGAGCGGCTGGCACGCCTACCTCTTCGTCGCCCCCAGCCTCTTCGGGGTGATCGCGTTCCTCCTGCTGCCGATGCTCATCGTGCTCGTCCTCAGCCTCTTCGACTGGGAGCTGCTCTCGTCCCCCGAGTTCGTCGGGCTGGACAACTACCGCCGACTGGCGGGGGACGGGCAGGCGTGGCACTCGCTGGGGGTGACGGTCGCGTACGTGCTGCTGTGCATCCCGCTCCAGACCGTGCTCGCCCTGGCCCTCGCCATGCTGCTCAACCAGCGCGTCAAGGGCGTCAGGTTCTACCGCTCGCTCTTCGTGGTCCCCTGGATGGCCACGCCCATCGTCCTCGCCCTGATCTGGAACTGGATCTTCGACCCTCGCGAGGGCGCCATCAACAGCGCGCTCGCGCTGGTCGGCGTCACCGGCCCCGACTGGCTGTCCGACCCCGCGTGGGCGCTGCCCGCCGTCGCGCTGGTCAGCATCTGGCAGTACACCGGCTACAACATGCTGTTCTTCCTGGCCGGCCTGCAGGGCATCCCGAAGGAGCTGCACGACGCGGCCGAGACCGACGGCGCGACCCCGGCCCAGCGGTTCTGGCGGGTCACGCTGCCGCTGCTCAACCCCACGATGTTCTTCGTCAGCGTGACGAACCTGATCGGCGCCTTCCAGGTGTTCGACACGGTGTTCGCGATGACGGACGGCGGCCCCAGCCACACCACCGAGGTCCTGAACTTCCGGATCTACCAGACCGCGTTCAAGGAGTTCGACTTCGGCTACGCGGCCACGCTGTCGACGCTGCTCTTCCTGATCATCTTCCTGGTGACGATGGCGCAGGTCAGATTCTTCGGCAAGCGCACCACCTACGACCTGAGCTGAGAGACTCGTGGCCAAGCGAATTTTCCTGTACGCCGTGCTCGCCATCGGTGCGTTCGTCTCCGTCTTCCCGTACCTGCTCGTGGTCCTGACCGCGTTCAAGACGCAGGGGCAGCTCAGCGAGACGGCCCCGTGGCTGCCGGGGCTGCCGCCGACCACGGACAACCTGGCGAAGATGCTGGCCGGCGACTTCCCCCGCTACCTGCTCAACACGGCCGTGATGACGGCGCTGCTGACGGCCGGGCAGCTGGTCTTCACCACGTTCGCCGCGTACGCGTTCGCCCGGCTCCGGTTCAGGGGCAGGGACGCGCTGTTCTGGCTGTTCGTGGCCACGATGATGGTGCCCAGCGCCGTCACCATGATCCCGCTGTTCCTGATCATGCGGCAGCTGGACCTGGTCAACACCTGGTACGGCCTGCTCGCCCCGTACGTGCTCGGCACCCCGTACGGGATCTTCCTGATGCGGCAGTTCTTCAAGACCCTGCCCGCCGGCCTGGAGGAGGCGGCGCGGATCGACGGGGCGGGCCCGCTCACGATCCTGCTGCGCGTCATGCTCCCGCTCTGCCGCCCGGCGCTCGGCACGCTGGCGATCATCACCGTGATCTCGTCCTGGAACAGCTTCCTCTGGCCGCTGATCATCACCAGCGGCGACGACACCAAGGTCATCACGGTGGCCATCGCCACGCTCAAGCAGGGCATCGGCGTCGACTACAACCTCATGATGGCCGGCAGCCTGATCGCGCTGGTCCCGATGGTGGCCATCTTCATCTTCTTCCAGAAGCACATCGTCAGATCCGTGGTCCTCACAGGTCTCAAGTAAGAAGAGGTCAGCGAATGTTGCGCAACCCCCCGATTCGCTGGGCGCTGCTCGGCGCCGCCCTGCTCGCCCTCACCTCCTGCGGTTCGGGCTCGGGCGGCGGAGGCGGGTCCGATCAGGTCACGTTGACGTACCGGCTCTGGGACGACCAGCAGAAGGTCGGCTACGAGAAGGTCATGGCGGCCTTCGAGAAGGCCAACCCCGGCATCCACGTCAACATCGAGCTGCTGCCGTACGACCAGTACTGGACGAAGCTCACCGCCGACGTCGTCGCGGGCACCGCGCCGGACGTCTTCTGGATGACCCCCACCCAGTTCCCCGAGTACGTCACCAAGGGCGTCCTGTCGCCGGTCCAGGTCGACGCGTCGAAGTACCACCAGACCGTCGTCGGCTCCTTCACCTACGAGAACAAGCTCTACGGCGTCCCGAAGGACTGGGGCATCGTCGGCCTGCTCTACAACAAGGACCTGTTCAAGCAGGCCGGCGTCGAGATGCCCGACAAGCTGACCTGGGCCAAGGACGGCACCGGCACCCTGCTCGACACCGCGCGCAAGCTCACCGTGGACGAGGCCGGCAAGCACCCCGGCGACGCGGGCTTCGACCCCGCCAAGGTCAAGACGTACGGCTTCGCCTCCTGGAACCACTACCAGACGCAGTGGATGAACTGGGTCAGCTCCAACGGCGGCAAGCTCGTCGACAAGCCCTTCGGCAAGTACGCCTTCAACGACCCGGCGTCGGTCGAGGCGCTGCAGTTCGGCGTGGACCTGGTCAACAAGCACCACGTCGCCCCGCCCGCCACCCAGACGAACCCGCCCACCGGCAAGATCACCGACATGTTCAAGGCGGGCAAGGTCGCGATGTTCCCCGCCAACAACGCGCTGCTGCCGTTCGTGGCGCCGGAGGCCACGTTCGAGATGGGCGTCGCGGCCATGCCCGAAGGGCCGCAGGGCCGCTCCGTCAACCTGAACGGCCTGGCCGAGGCCGTCTACGCCAAGAGCAAGCACCCCAAGGAGGCCATGAAGCTGGCCGAATACCTCGGCACCCAGGAGCCGCAGAAGATGATGGCCGACGGCGGCTACGTCTTCCCCGCGCTCAACGGCCTCAGCCAGGGCTACGTTGACTACTGGAAGGCCAAGAAGATCGACGTCACGCCCTTCGAGCAGGAATCCACGGGCTTGACCTTCCCGCTGCCGATCACCACCGGCTTCACCGGCTTCGAGACCAAGCTCAACCAGATCTTCAACGAGATGTACCTCGGCAAGCTCACCCCCAAGGCCGCCGCCGACCAGGCCGTGGCCGAGGGCAACGCCACCGTCAAGTAAGGACCCCCATGATCACCCGGCGTTCACTGTTCGCCGGGGGCGCGAGCCTGGGCATTTCCGCCGCACTGGGTGCCGAACCCGTGCGCGCGGCCGTCCGGCGCGCCCCTCTCACCGACCCCTTCCAGCTCGGCGTCGCCTCCGGCGAGCCCACGCCCGGCGGCGTGGTCCTGTGGACCCGGCTCGCCATGAACCCGGTCGCCCTCGACGGCCTCGGCGGAATGCCGGATCGCCCGGTGCCGGTCCAGTGGCAGCTCGCCAAGGACGAGAACTTCCGGCACGTCGTACGGAGCGGCGCCGAGGTGGCCCGCACCGACGCGGCCCACAGCGTGCACGTCGAGCTCGACGGCCTCCAACCGGGCGCCGAGTACTTCTACCGCTTCAAGGCCGAAGGCGAGCTCAGCCCCGTCGGCCGCACCCTCACCGCACCCGCCCCCGGCACCCGCAGCCGGGCACTGAACCTGTCCTTCACCTCCTGCGCCGACTACCAGGTGGGCTGGTTCACGCCGTACCGCAGGATGGCCGAGGACCAGCCCGACCTGATCGCCTTCCTCGGCGACTACATCTACGAGTACGGCGACTACAAGTACCCGGTCCGCGACCAGGCCGGCGGCGAGTGCTTCGACCTGGCCGGATACCGGTTACGCCACGCCCAGCACAAGGCCGACCCCGAGTCGCAGCTGGCCCACGCCATCGCCCCCTGGGTCGTGGTGTGGGACGACCATGACATCGAGAACGCCTGGGCCGGCGACGTGCCCGAGCAGCCCGACCCGCCGTTCCTGGCCCGCCGGGCCGCCGCCTTCCAGGCGTACTACGAGAACATGCCGCTGCGCCGCGCGCAGAAGCCGAACGGGTCGGCGCTCAAGCTCTACCGCAGCATCCGCTGGGGCGCGGTGGCCAACCTGCACCTGCTCGACACCCGCCAGTACCGCGACCTGTACGCGTGCACCGGCAAGAGCGGCACCGTCGGCCCCGACTGCCTCGACCGCCTGGAGCCGAACCGCACGATCCTGGGCCGCGACCAGGAGGCCTGGCTGGACGGCGAGCTGCAGGGCTCGCACGCCACCTGGGACCTGCTCGGCCAGCAGGTCTTCCTCATGGAGATGGACTGGACGAACGGCGAGGGCAAGGGCTACTCGAACGAGGGCTGGGACGGCTACGTCGCCTCCCGCAACCGCCTGACGGCCGCCATCGACACCTACAAGCGCAACGCCGTCGTGCTCACCGGCGACGTGCACAGCCACTGGGCCGGCGAGGTCAAGCGCGACTACCAGGACCCGGAGTCGAAGTCCGTGGCCGTCGAGCTGGTCACCACGTCGGTGACGAGCGCCGGCAACGGCCTGGACGAATACCCCAACACGCAGGTGCTGCTCAACGAGAACCCGCACGTGAAGTTCTTCAACGGCCGCCGGGGCTACGTGCGCACCAAGCTCACCCAGCAGGAGATGAAGGTCGACTTCCGGTCGCTGTCACGCGTCACCGAGCCGTACGCCCCCGCCTACACCTCCGGCTCCTTCGCCATCGAGCCGGGCGCCGCCAGACTCAACCCCGCCTGACAGGACTCCCATGCGCATCCTCACGGCCGCCGCCGCGGCGGCCCTCCTCGCCATGCCCTTCGTGCCGTTAGCCGGCGCCGCCGAAGCGGCGGCCGGCCCGCCGATGGGCTGGAGCAGCCGCTCGCTCGGCTGCTCGGTCTCCGAGTCGTCGGTACGCAAGGCCGCCGACGCCCTCGTGCCCCTCGTCCCGCTCGGCTACCGGTACGTCATCGTCGACGACTGCTGGCTGGCTGCGCAGCGCGCGGGCGGAGCCCTCGCCCCCGACGCCACCCGCTTCCCCGGCGGCGTCAAGGCCCTGGCCGACTACGTCCACGGCAAGGGCATGAAGCTGGGGCTGAGCCTGTCGGCGGGCACCAAGGCGTGCTCCGGCGGCGGCCCCGGCTCGTACAAGAGCGAGGCCGCCGACGCCGAGCAGCTCAAGGGCTGGGGCGTCGACTACGTCAAGTACGACTGGTGCAACATCCCCACCGCCGACTTCCCCGGCCAGAACGTGCAGCAGATCGCCCAGGTCCTCTACCCCCGCATGCGCCAGGCCCTCGGCGCGGACGTCGTGTTCGCCATGAACAACGAGGACGGCAGCACCGTGCCGTGGCTCTGGGGCAAGGGCGCGGGCGCCACCACCTGGCGGACGAACGTCTACAACCGGCCCATCCCCGACACCTACGCCACGATGGTGGACATCTGGGAGACCAACCAGCTCAGGGCCGAGTACGCGGGCCCGGGCAGCTGGGCGGACCCCGACCTGATCCAGGCCGGGCGCGGCGGGATGACCGAGGCCGAGTACCGCTCCCAGTTCACCCTCTGGGCCGTCGGCGCCGCGCCGCTGATCCTGCAGGCCGACCCGGCCGCCGCGCCGCCCTCGGTCGTGGCCAACCCCAAGGTCGTCGCTGTTGATCAGGACTCGCTGGGCGTCCACGGCACGTTCGTCAGGACCGACGGCTGGTACCACGTGCTGTCCAAGCCGCTGGCCAACGGCGACCGGGCCATCGCGCTGTTCAACGAGAGCGACCGGGCGGCCACCATCGCGACCCGGCTCGGCGGCTCGCGCTACCGGGTCGAGGAGCTGTGGAGCGGCGCGGTCGCCTCGTCCAAGGGCGAGCTGTCGGCCCAGGTCCCCGCGCACGGGGCGCTGCTCTACCGGGTGAGCGAGAGCCGCGAGCAGGCGCCGCCGCTGGTGACGTTCGAGGCCGACCCGCCCCAATTCCTCGGCGACGACCGGCCCTCGGTGCTGGAGCCGGGCAAGGCCGGCGAGATCGTCACCCGGGTCACCAACACCGGGGCCACCGCACGGCTGCGTGACGTCGAGGTCGCGGCCCGCGTACCGGACGGGTGGCAGGTCGCCGCGCGCACGCCGGCCCGGGCGAGCCGGCTC